>JAHAYQ010000110.1 GCA_018384465.1 Myroides sp.
TATGTAAAAAAAATAATTTTATATTTGGATAAATTTAACATTCTTCTAAATCTTATGAGAAAATTAAAATATATTTTAGCGTCTGTCGTTTTAGCCGCTGGATTTGCATCATGTGAAACAGAGCCGATTGATGAACAAATTAAAGATGAAACACATCCAGGAAATCCTATTTTAAGTTTCGATTTAAATGGCAAACAAACTATTGTTACAGAAAAAGCTACGATAACTTTCACTGCTACTACAGCAAATGTGGAAGCTAGACTTTCTATATTGAATACAGAAGATACCTCTAATCCACACACAAGATACAAGCCTGCGCACTTAACAATACAATTTACAGCTTTAGAGGTTGCTCATTTTCCAACAACTTTAAGTGTTGATAATCCAAGTAATTTTACAAGTAGAGCTACATTAAGTGTACAAGAATATGACGATGAAGGTAGATTAGTTTGGGTAAACTTTTCAACAGGTAATGCTCCAGAGAATCAAGATGCAGGTTTTGCAAATATCACTCATGTAAATGGTGAAGCCGAATTTATCCACGGTAATTTTAATTATATCTTGTTTCCAATAGAAGGATCAATTTATCAACCACAACGAATCACCGACGGTAGTTTTAATTATATAAACTACTAAATATATTAGCGACATCTACAAAGGATAGATGGTCAATTATAGATATAGAAAAGAAGAGACTGACCTTTTGGAGAGTCTCTTTTTTATTGGCATAAATATTGACACCTTATGTTATTGTATTTAAAATAGACAAAACTTAATGTTGTTAAATGTTTTTTTTATTATAAAATGACATTTTGACTTATAAAATATTTATGGCACACGAAAAAATCATATCAATAGACAATTTGTCACTTCAAGATTTTAATGAAAATGCAGAATTTATTCCGTTATTTTCTCAGGATGATGAAGAGGCAATGAATAAAGAAGAAGTTCCAACAGAATTAAGCATATTACCATTGCGCAATATGGTGTTGTTTCCCGGTGTAGTAATTCCTATTACTGCTGGTAGAGACAAATCTATAAAGTTGATAAACGATGCAATGAAAGGCGACAAAACTATTGGAGTGGTGGCGCAGTTGAATGAGGAGGTTGAGATACCTACAAGCAACGATATTTATAAATTTGGTACGGTAGCAAAAATTCTTAAAACGTTAAAATTACCTGATGGAAACATTACGGTGATTTTACAAGGAAAAAAACGTTTTGAAATACAAGAAGTTCTTCAAGAAGAACCTTATTTAAAAGCAAAAACTTCTGAAGTATCTGATGTTCTTCCAGAGAAAACAGATATAGAATTTCCTACGATCATTGAATCAATTAAAGAAACAGCACAAGAAATTATTCGAGAAAATCCAAACCTTCCTTCCGAAGCGGCTTTTGCTATTAAAAACATCGAGAGTAATTGGTTTTTGGTAAACTTTGTTTCATCTAATTTAAATTTAGATGTAGCGGATAAACAAGCGTTATTAGAAATTAGTAATTTTAAAGAACGCGCTTTTGAAACGCTGCGGAAAATGAATATCGAATTGCAAAAACTTACTTTGAAAAACGATATTCAAACCAAAGTCCGTATCGATTTAGATCAGCAACAAAAAGAATATTTCTTACACCAGCAAATTAAAACCATTCAAGAAGAATTGGGTGGAGTATCGCACGAACAAGAATTTGAAGAACTGCGTACAAAAGCAAAAGCAAAAAAATGGGATAAGAATATTCAGGAGCATTTTGATAAGGAATTGAGCAAGATGCAACGGATGAACCCGCAAGTTGCCGAGTTTTCTATTCAAAGAAATTATTTAGAATTATTGTTAGAGTTGCCTTGGAACGAATATTCAAAAGACATCTTTGATTTAAAAAATGCTAAGAAAATTTTAGATAAAGATCATTACGGATTAGAAGACGTTAAGCGTAGAGTAATTGAACACATGGCGGTTTTAAAACTACGAAACGATATGAAATCGCCCATTTTGTGCTTATACGGACCACCAGGTGTGGGTAAAACATCAATCGGTAAATCGGTTGCTAAAGCATTGGGACGAGAGTATGTTCGTATTTCTTTAGGAGGTTTGCGTGATGAAGCTGAAATTAGAGGACACAGAAAAACTTATATTGGTGCTATGCCAGGGCGTATCATTCAATCAATAAAAAAAGCAAAAACATCAAATCCTGTTTTTGTATTAGATGAAATCGATAAACTGTCAAGCAGCCATCAAGGTGATCCATCAAGTGCTATGTTAGAAGTATTGGATCCAGAACAAAACAGTGCATTTTATGATAATTTCTTAGAGTTGGGGTACGATTTGTCTAAGGTGATGTTTATCGCTACATCTAACAGCTTAAATACCATTCAACCTGCTTTGTTGGATCGTATGGAAATTATTGAAATGAACGGATATACTATTGAGGAAAAAGTAGAAATATTACGTCAGCATTTGCTACCTAAGCAATTAAAAGAACATGGGTTGGATCTTAAATCGATCAATATTCCTAAAAAAGTTATGGAATTTATTGTGACGAAATATACCCGCGAATCAGGTGTACGTAAATTAGATAAAGAAGTGGCAAATGTTGTACGATATATCGCTAAATCAATCGTGTTAGAAGAAGAGTACAATCAAAAGTTATCAGAAGAAGATGTGGTTAAAATTTTAGGTGCTCCGAAATTTGATAACGATAAATACGAAAATAACGAAGCTGCTGGTGTAGTAACAGGTTTAGCGTGGACAAGAGTAGGGGGCGATATTCTTTTTATCGAATCTATTTTGTCTGAAGGTAAAGGAACACTTACCATGACCGGAAATTTAGGTAACGTAATGAAAGAGTCGGCTACTATTGCGCTGGAATACATAAAATCTAACAGCGATTTGTTTGATATTGATCCAAAAGTATTTGAAAAATATAAAATCCACGTTCACGTACCTGAAGGTGCCACGCCAAAAGATGGTCCATCGGCTGGTATTGCTATGTTAACTTCTATGGTTTCGAGTTTTACTCAACGCAAGATTAAGAAAAATATCGCAATGACCGGTGAAATTACCTTACGTGGTAAAGTACTTCCGGTAGGTGGAATTAAAGAAAAAATATTAGCAGCTAAACGAGCTAATATCAAAGAAATAATTCTTTGCAAAGAAAATAAACGTGATATTGACCAGATAAAACCTGAATATCTTACAGGCTTAACTTTTCATTATGTAGATAAAATGACCGAAGTTATTGATATTGCCCTAACAGATCAAAAAGTTAAAAAAGCAAAAAACTTAGTGCTTGCTTAATTATAAAAAAAAGCCGTCTTCATACTAAAATTTGAGACGGCTTTTGTATTTAACAATGATTGTTATTAATCACGTCGTACAGCTCTTCTTTGTTTTGCAATTCTTTTACCTCTAAAAAATAAAAATAAATTTGCAAACAACATCATGCCTAAATAAATACTAAATCCACCTACTTTATAACTAAGTTTTTCAATCATTTCTTGCAAACCGTTTCCATAAAGATGCATTTTTAGTATGTACAAAGCAAAACCAACATTTAAAAGATAAAAGCCAATTTTAAATAAATTGTTGGTAGCCTTGGCAACGTCGGGTCTGTTTAAAAAAATATCGTTCATATAAACCGTGCTGTTTTTAAACAAAACATAAGCAACGTAGTACGTTAAACTAATAGCAATCGGCAAATAAATCACATACGCAATAACAGTTAAATTTTCCATGATAAATAATTTTAATGATTCGTTAATTTTTTGTTTTTTATAGATATTAAATAAATTATAAGCATATTGTTGTAGTGTAAAGCAGCCAAAATAAATATTAAAATTCCCGTTTTGTTTGCTACACTGCTTACTAAAAAAGAGAAACTTTCTACTTTTTCCCAATAACTTAATTGAATGATCGCATAGCCAATATTAAATAAATAATAAGCTGTAAGCAATAAGTTATTAGTTGTATCCGTCAATTCTTCACGATGTTGGAAAAACGATAAAATAAATACGCGTCCATTTTTGTGAAACAATCTACCTACCCAAATAATAATATAAAAGGTAATAAGACCATAAATGCTATATGACAGGATATTAAAGTTCATTTTAGATCATCAATTTAAAAAGTTTCATCAATAACTCGCCACGGTTCGTACTAAAAATTTTATTAGCTAAAGTTTCTAATTGATCCGTTAAAACCTGAATGTCTTTTACTGTCTGGTGAAACTCCTTGCCTTCATCCGTAGTGTCTTTTTCGGTAGCTGCGGTAAGGTCCTTTAAAATTTCCATAACGGGATCTAATTCTTTTTGTTTCCGCATTAAAGCAATTTTCATAGCCCATTTTAAAACCTCTTTTTCAGCTACAAAATATTCTTTACGGTCACCAGCAATATGTTTTTTATAAACAATACCATATTCTACTAATTGTCTAATGCTCATATTAGCATTTCCCCTCGAAATAATTAAGCGCTCCATAATATCATCTGTAGATAAAGGATTACTAGATGATAACAGCAAGGCGTGTACTTGAGCAACCGATTTGTTTATACCCCATTCCGATCCCAAGGCGCCCCACGTATCTATAAATTCTTGTTTAGCTTCTTCTAATTTCATAATCTTTAAGTTTAATTACACTTCAAATGTAATAATAGTTTCTGAACTTTCAAAAAATAATGAAAATAAATTTTTAAATAATATTACATCTTCTTTGTGCGTTCCCCTTACATCACGTTACAAACAGATTATCTACACACAAATTCACCATTTTTTTCATAACATATATATAAGGTAATAGTCGGGGCGGGCTATGCGCTGCAAGTCCTCGCTGGGTTTCGCGCTGCTGCACCCACCTGTGGGCTATCCGCTGTTATCCCTAACGCAAAGCCGAACTGACCGAAGGTAATCCCTAACGCAAGCCCCAATCTTAATTTTTCATTTACACATATATAAGGTGTATCTTCCATTACTTAAAACTGGTGCCTGAGGTTCTCGAAGGCACAGCTTTCACGAGCGTCACGCTCGTGAGAAAAAAATCATCAGCGTCC
>JAHAYQ010000126.1 GCA_018384465.1 Myroides sp.
GATCCATTAATGCGCGAATTGAATGACTTAGGTGATATTAATAACCACTTGATCAAAGAAATTGAGCATTTCTTTAAAGTATACAAAGATTTGGAAAACAAAAAAGTAGAAACTAATGGTTTTGGTGACAAAGCGGCAGCTATTGCTATGATAAAAGAATGTCAAGAACGTTTTGCAAAATTACCAGAAGACAAACAAAAATCTTTTAGTATTAGATAATTTTTTAAAATTATTATTAGCTACTTGAAAATATTTATGTTTTAATAAATTTAAAGGAACCATATAACGTATATGAGTTCCTTTTTTATTTTGAAAGAAACATAATAGTATTGAGTTTACACCAAAAGCTTATTTAGTCAACGCCAAAATATATTTATCGATGTAAAGCTGTTTATCTTTGGATTTATATTGCTGAATATACCGAGGATGTTCTAAAATCACCATTTTGTCAAATAGTTTTGCTTCTTGATTTAATTTTTGGATAAAAGTAGCATTCTTTTTGCCCAACACATAAACTTCAGAAGTAATCAAACCCATTGCTACAAAACGCTTCAAGCATTCAATCATAAAAGGTTTTACAGCTTCAAATAAATTTTTATCGTCGTAATAATTGGCATTTAACCATTGTCCCGATTTGGAACGTTGAATAATTGTCAACGGAAAGGGCGAATTAATAAAAAAATCGTTGTAAAAGTTTTTTGTGCCACCGTATGCTTCGATAACATCATACAAATATACCGATGAAATTTCGTGCGTATGAGCCGATTTCATTTCGATACCGCAAGCACTTTTCAAACGTTTGGTATCTGTAAATGGAACACCTGTAACACCTGCGCCGTGCCGACTTGGATTGATTCCGATGATGAATTTTCGTGTTTGTGAATCGTTGTAAAACTTAGTGTAAAAAGCACGCATTACGTCTAAAGTTTCGGGATTGTCAAGGTAAGGATTAAGCACGTCAAAACCCGATGGAAGGTTTCCGTTGTAGTTTAATGTTTGATTAAAATCGATTATTTGATCAGCAATGGTTTGAGTCATACTTCAAATTTACGAAATTATCATCAGTTACTGTTTAATCAAATCTCTTCATTTTAAAATATGTAACAAAAACTGTTACATTAAAAAAATATTTGTATCTTTGTCCCATTATGAAAAATACACGATTTGCAACAATCATACATATTTTGACGCTTTTGGCTAAATTTCCAGACCAATGGCTCAGTTCTGAATGGATTGCAGAAAGCATCAACATCAATCCCGTTATTGTACGCAAAGAATTATCGGTGCTGCATAAATTGGGTTGGGTGGTAAGTAAAAAAGGAAAAGAAGGCGGAACCATGTTGTATGTTTCGAGCTGTGAAATTTCGATGGCAGATATTTTCAATGCCGTAAAAAACTCGAATGTTTTAGGTAAAAAAAATGCTTGTACCGATACTAAATGTCAAGTAGGAAAGGAAATAAACAAAGCCTTGGAAAATCTTTTTGAAGAAACAGACGAAATTGTGATCAATGCTTTGCAAAAAAAATCTTTGAAAGCTTTTGTAGATCAATTCGATTAAAAATTTTTTAACCATAAATGTAACAAAAAACATTACAAATTAAAATTATATAACAATGAAAATAGCCGTTATCGGAGCTACAGGATTTGTAGGCTCAAATTTAGTAAAAGAAGCAGTTTCTAGAGGATTAATCGTAACAGGGATCGCTCGTAACATTGACAAAATAACCGAGGAAAAAGTTGATAAATTAGCTGTTGATGTAACCAATGTACAAGCATTGTCAGAACACTTGAAAGATTATGATGTTGTAATTAGTGCTTATAATGCAGGTTGGACAAATCCAAACATTTACGATGATTTCATTTCGGGGTCAAAAGCCATTCAACAAGCGGTAAAAGATGCTGGTGTAAAAAGATTGATTGTCATTGGAGGAGCAGGAAGTTTGTATGATAACGAGGGAAATCAATTGGTAGATGGAGCTGATTTTCCTGAAAACATCAAGCCCGGAGCAACCGCAGCACGTGATTATTTAAACATCCTAAAAGAAGAAAAAGATCTTGATTGGGCATTTTTCAGTCCGGCGATAGAAATGCATCCTGGCGTAACCATTGGCAGAACGGGTAATTATCGCTTAGGTAAAGATCACCCTGTTTTTGATGCGCAGTATGTATCTAAGTTATCGGTAGAAGATTTAGCTGTCGTGATTTTGGATGAAACACAAAATCCAAAACATCATCAAGTACGTTTTACGGCAGCTTATTAATGTTGACTGCTATTTTCTTAACATTTTGTAAAGTTCATTCCACATCCGAATGATTATCTTTACGTACAACAAACAAAAACAATCATTTAGAATGAAAAAAATAACAATTGGTCCAACCGATTTACAGGTTGCTCCGTTTAATTTGGGAGGAAATGTATTTGGTTGGACATTAGACGAGGCGAAATCGTTTGAACTATTAGATGCTTTTGTTGAAGAAGGTTTCAATTTTATTGATACTGCCGATATGTATTCGTATTGGGTAGATGGTGGCGCCGGCGGACAATCTGAAACAATTATTGGAAAATGGATGAAAGCTCGTGGCAATCGCAATCAAATAATTGTAGCTACGAAAGTTGGTGGTCCAACCGGTGTGAACGAAGTAGATGCGAGCAGAAAACATATTTTGGCATCGGTAGAAAAATCGTTACAACGTTTACAAACCGATTATATCGACTTGTATTATTTGCATTATGATGATGAAAAAACTCCGGTAGCTGAAACATTAGAGACTTTTGATGAATTGATTAAGGAGGGAAAAGTTCGACATATAGCAGTTTCAAATATTTCTCCTGCTCGATTGAAAGAATCTTTGGTTTATTCCAAAGAAAATAATTTAGCCAGTTATCAAGCTTTGCAGCCTTTATATAATTTGGTAGAACGCGAAGGATACGAAAAAGAGTATGCGCCTTTGGTGGAAGAATACGGTTTAACGGTTTTTCCTTACTTTGCTTTAGCAGCCGGATTTTTAACTGGAAAATACAGATCAGAAGATGATTTTAACAAAAGTCCACGTGGACAGGGTGCAGCAAAATATTTGAACGAAAAAGGTTTAGGAATTTTAAAAGCATTGGATCAAGTTGCTGAAAAACATCAAACCGTTCCGGCAACCGTTTCTTTGGCTTGGTTAAGCGCACAACCACATATTGGCGGACCCATTGCAAGTGCTACATCTGTCAATCAATTAAAAGAAATTTTATCGAGCACCCAACTACAATTAGATGCCGAAGATTTAGAATTGTTAAACCAAGCAAGTAAATAAAATAATATGAAAATAGAAATTTGGAGTGATGTAATGTGTCCGTTTTGTTATATCGGCAAACGACATTTCGAAGAAGCTTTGTCGAAATTCAGTGACAAAGAACATATCGATATTGAGTGGAAAAGTTTTCAGTTAGATCCTACAATGCCTGATGTTGTAGAAGAAAGTCAAGAAGATTATTTGGTGAAACGCAAAGGTATGAGTAGAGATCAAATACAAGGCATGTTGCAAAATGTAACGGCAATGGGGAAAGAAGCTGGTTTAGATTTTAATTTTGATCAATCCATTATGGTAAATTCCCAAAAAGCACATCAATTAATTCAATTTGCAAAATCAAAAGGATTAGGCAACGAGATAGAAGAACGATTATTCCAAGCTTATTTTACCGAAGGTAAAAATGTGGCAGATCAAACCACTTTAACCGAATTGGGTAAGGAAATTGGTTTAGATGAAAACGAACTTCAAGTTGCATTTAACGATGACAAATATCTCTATCAAATGAAGCAAGATATTCAAGAAGCTCAAAATATTGGTGTTCGCGGCGTTCCGTTTTTTGTATTCGATCGTAAATATGGCGTTTCAGGAGCACAACCAACCGAAGCTTTTTTAGAAACTTTGAATAAATCATTTGGAGAGTGGCGCGAAAAAAATCCGAAAACAATCTTGGATATTTCAAAAGGTCAAAGCTGTGATATCAACGGAAATTGTGATTAGAATTATCAATGCGTAATTATTTTTTGTATCTTTATGTGATAATATAAAAATAAGATCATGAAAAAGAACGTTTTATTTATTACCTTGTTAGGGACATTTGCTATGATGTCTTGTAAAAAAGAAGTTACGGTAACACCTACAACTAACGATGCTATATCTAATAACACGGCAGAAGATGTTCAGGTAACCAATAACAATTTTAAAGATTTACCAGCTAAAGCTTTAGAGACCATTAATAGTCATTATACAGACGCTAATATTGTATCGTACGAAATTAAAACAATACCAATTATTGGTAAAAGCTTTGAAGTGAAATTTAATGACGGATCTGAAATAGATTTTGATGAAAACGGTACATGGCATGAATGGAAAGATGCAAAAGGTTTACCAGATGGTGTTTTACCAGCAAATATAAAGGAGTATATTACTAAAAATTATGGATCTACTTTTGCTACGTCAATTGATAAAGAAAAAGATAAAATCAGTGTAGAATTAGCTACAGATGTAGATTTAGAATTTGATGCCAATGGTAACTTTTTAAGAATTGATCGATAATAAATAAAAAGCTGTTTCAAACGAAACAGCTTTTTTAATGCAATATTTTTACTCTTTAACTTTAATGGTACAACCAATAGCTACGGTTTCTTTTACAGCAATTTCATTGCCAGCTAATAAAGCATCAACAGCAGCTTCTACATATTTTTCTGATACATCATTCGCATTTTCATGGTTGTTATCAATAGCACCAATATATTTCACTATGTTTTTGCCGTTTTCTTTCTGCAATATAAAAACGTGCGGTGTTTTAGTGGCTCCGTATTGCGGGTAAATTTTTTGACCTTCATCAACCAAATAAGGAAATGTAAATCCTTTTTCCTGAGCGCGTACTTTCATTAAGTCAAAACTATCTTCGGGTTGAACAGAAGCATCGTTTGGATTGATAGCAATTACAGGGTAGCCCAAATCTTTATATTTCTTATCTAAAGCCACAATTCTGTCTTCATAAGCTTTTGCATAAGGACAATGATTACAAGTAAAAATCACGATGAATCCTTTGGCGTCAGTGTATTGAGCCAATGAATAGGTTTTATCGTCGGTGCCGATTAGAGAGAAATCGGTAGCTTCGTCTCCAATAGTGTAGCCTGCATTTACTATCGCTTCTTCAGTAGTTGCAATGCTGTCGTTTGATGTTGTTTCATTTGTAGTTGATGATTCTTTTTTACAAGCTATAAATACAGTGGCACATAAAGCTAAAGTGAAAAACTTTTTCATTTTATTTAAATTTGTTAATAGTTGTTTTTAAATCGCTGTAAGATATTTTTCCTTCTTTAAAAAAAAGCTGTTCGCCGTTTTTATAAATAGCAGTTGCAGGAATACCTCCGCTCCAATGTCTGCTTATTTTCGGGATCCATTCGTTCATTCGTTTGTTGTCAGAAAGTACGTACACATCAGGTGTGATATTGTTCTGGTTGATAAAATCTTTAACCTTTGTATCTATATCGGCAGCTTTATCCAAACTCACCAATACCATATTAAAATGTTCATTGTTGCTAAACTCTTTATTCACTTTCATAAAATCAGGGAGTTCTTCCACACATGGTTTACACCAAGTAGCCCAAAAGTTAACAACATACAGGGTATCGTCATTTTTCATAAACACATTAAATACTTCGTTATAGTCAGTGCTCAGTGCTATTTGTTGTTCGGCTTTTGCAACAGCATGTTGTTTGTTTTGACAAGAAAAAAGGATTGATGAGCAAGCAATCATTCCAATAAAAAGATATTTTTTCATGTTATTTTTAATCTAATTAGTAAAGGTAGCGATTATGCAACAAGATTTTTTTGTTAATTTGTTAAAAGTAAATTAAAAAAACGTTGATGAAACCTATCGTACTACTTATTGCATTTTTCTGTTCAACTTTGATGACTGCCCAAAATTTTTCAAAAGAATGGAAAGAAATCTATCAATTGGAAAAGGAGGGGAGTTATAAAACACTCAAAACAAATGTTGATGCATTGTATCGCAAAGCACATCAATCTAAAAATGAAACGGAAAAAGCGAAAGCTGTTTTGTTTCAAATGAAGTTAGAAAATGTTTTAGAAGAAACAAACTATCAAAAGAAAGTTGATCGTTTGCAGAAAGAATTAGCAGATAGCAAAGGTATTTACAAAGAAGTTTATCGTTGGTATTATATCAAAACATTGATGGCTGCTTATGATTCCAGACAATTTTATTGGTACAGAAATTCGTTGGTGGAAACTACTACAACCCAACTGCCTAAAGATATTGATTTATGGTCAAAAGATCATTTTAAAAATGTTGTAAACGAACAGGTAAATTTGCTTTTTAAAGAAGAATCGCTATTGAAACAAACTAAAGTTTCAACGATTAAAGAACTGATTGATTACGACCAAATTGATAACAACCTGAATCAATCGGTGTATGAATTTTTCGCGATAAACTTCATCAATGATTATGCGAATAATTCTTCATTCATACGTGGGCTCGGTAACGAATTCAATCGTTTTGATGGTTCTTTTTCACA
>JAHAYQ010000141.1 GCA_018384465.1 Myroides sp.
TTAGAAAGAACTTGAGCCTCTGGAGGGACTCGAACCCACGACCTGCTGATTACAAATCAGCTGCTCTAGCCAGCTGAGCTACAGAGGCGACTCATTTACGGATGCAAATATACTGCTGTTTTTTGATTCTGCAAGAGCTTCCGCACCTTTTTTTTAACTACAAATTATTAATTTTTTCAACTAATTGATTTGCAGATTCTTCCAAATCAGAATAAATTGTTTTAAAATGTGCTTTCTTATTTTCAGCCTTTTTATCGTTTACACGAGTAATAAGCGCATCAAATGTACCAATTGCTTCATCAATAATTGCTTGTGATTCAGAAGTTGGTTTTCCAGAAGTTGACATCTCCCAAATATAAACTGCTTCAATAATATCACCTAAAACAAAATTAATGTCTTTTTTTAAGTTTCTAACGTTTGCCATAATAAATTATATTTTATTTATAAATACTTCTAATAATGTTGCTTGCCCCTTAATCTCTAAATTTTGTAAACAGGCAGGAACTAAAATTGTTTGGCCTTCTTTTATATTTAAACATTCGGTATTGGTGCAAAGTGTTGCGTTTCCTTCCGTGCAAATATACACCGTAAAAGTTTCGCTGTTGTGCTGTTTTTTATAAATTGATGTTAAGCTTACCAAATTTGTAGTAAAATAAGGACAATCGACCAAAGCAACCGATGCGTCTTCTTCTTTTACATAATCAATCTTGGTTTGTTTCTTTTGATAATTAATCGCTTCTAAGGCTAAATCAACGTGTAATTCACGTTCTTTTCCGTTGGCATCTACACGATCCCAATCATATACCCTATAAGTAATATCCGATGTTTGTTGAATTTCAGCTAATAAAATACCCCCGCCAATAGCATGTATCGTACCTGTTTCGATAAAAAAGACATCACCTTTTTTTACATAATATTCTTGTAATACCGACGGTAATGTTTTATTATCAAGATGCTCTAAATATTCTTCAGCAGAACTATCATTTTTAAATCCTAAAATAATACGTGCATTTTCATCAGCTTGCATGATGTACCACATTTCGGTTTTACCGAACGAATTATGTCTTTTTTTGGCTAATTCATCATTTGGATGCAACTGAATAGACAAATCAGTTTTGGCATCTAAAAATTTAAAAAGCAACGGAAATTGTCTGCCGTATTTTTGATATACCTTGGAACCCAAAATTTCTTCAGGATATTTTTCTATGAGATTCGCTAATGAAACACCTTGATAAATGCCATGTGAAACGATATTCACGTCGGTATCTATCATAGAAATCTCCCAACTTTCACCGATATGCTCATTTGGCAAGGACTTTCCTAATGTCTTTAATTTGGATCCTCCCCAAATTCGTTCTTTAAGAATAGGCTGAAAGCTAAGCGGATACGCTTGAAATGCTGATGTATGTTTAGGTAAATCTATATGTTTTTTTGTTGTGTTCAATACTAACTACGTTCACGTAAATTAAGTGTGCAATTTACAAATTTTATTAAATGATTAAATTAAAATTATCACAAACCGCAGTACTTAACAAAATTTCGTGGTGTTTCGTACAAAGTGATTTCTAAATCAAATTTTAAAGGTAATTTTTTTCGCAATTTATGCCAAATGACATATGCTATATGTTCTGCTGTGGGGTTTAAATCTTGAAATTCTGGCACATCAAGGTTTAAGTTTTTATGATCAAACGGTACTTCTACTTCTTGGTATATCAAATCGCTTAAATCTTTAATATCTATCACATAACCCGTTTCGGGATTTACAGTTCCCGTAACAGCTACAATTAACTCATAATTATGTCCGTGAAAATTAGGATTGTTGCATTTGCCAAAAACTTTTTGGTTTTTTTCATCCGACCAATCTTTTCGATATAAACGGTGCGCTGCATTAAAATGCGCCTTTCTGCAAACGGTAACTCTCATCTATTAAATTTTCTGTGCTTCGATAAAATGATAAAACTTTTCAAAAATTATTTTAAACCAAGCGGTGTAGCTTTCAGGGTGGTCTTTCATATCTTGCTTAATTGCTTCCAAGCTCATCCATTTCCAGGCTTCTACCTCTTCCCTGTTGATATTTGGGTCTTGATTAGAATATCCTATCATGACATGATCCAATTCATGCTCTGTTAATCCATTATCAAAGGGAGCTTTATAGATAAACGAAAACAATTCTTTTAAATCTACCTGAAAACCCATTTCTTCTAGTAAACGGCGTTTACCTGCAGCAATATTTGTTTCGCCAGCACGTTGGTGACTGCAACAAGTATTTGTCCATAACAAAGGAGAATGGTATTTGCTAGCTGCGCGTTGTTGCAACATCACCTCGTTTTTATCGTTTAAAATAAAAACAGAAAAGGCGCGGTGCAATAAAGCTTTTTCGTGCGCTTCTATCTTTTCCATAGAACCAATTGGCTCATCATTTTCGTTTACTAAAATAACTTGTTCTTGAATAATCATTTCGCATCATTGTAAAGTTCAAATTTACTACAATTAATACGAATAAAAAACACCCTTGTTAGAAAGGGTGTTTATACAAATTTTGCTGTGTTACTTAACAATAATTTTGTTAGTTGTTACTTGACCATTATAAGTGGAAACAATTAAATAAACACCGTTTGACGAAAAAGTGGTATCGTAAACGTAACTTTCTGTATTGTTTACTTCTTTTTTATCTATTAATTTACCATCTACTGTAAATACATGAATTTTTAAATTTGTTGTGTGTCCAAAGTTATAAGCTACACTCACCGTTTCATTAATTGATGCCGGATTTGGATACGCATGTACTTTAGTATCGTGGTTTAATACTATTTCAGGTTTATTAGTGTCCGTTTTAGCATTGGTAGTATAGACGATACTGAATGTGTCAAAACCATTACCGTCTTGATCGAACAATACATTTTCAAACACTAATGAATTTTCATCGATTTTCCCCGGTACTTTTAATACATCACCTTCTGTAGAAAAAGTGGCTGCTGATTGGTTAATTGCTAATTCGTAAGTTCCGTTAGTTTTCAACTCCGTACCTAAATTAAATTTCAACGTACTAAGGTTTGATGTGTTTGTTTGTACCAACCATGAAGACCGCAACAATTCACCATCGTTTATGGATGTAAAATGAGTATCGACATTGTTTGATCCAACAAACAAATATTCGTTATTATTAAAATTATTCGAAGTGATTTCTAAACGTTTATCAACAGAATTTATCGTATTTGTTTTATTCAATTTAAAATAATCACTCCTACCTAAACCTGTAATATGGTTGTTGTATTGTTGATTTAGGGCGTGGTTCCAAATTTGTCGACCGTTAGCGTCTACATAATTAGCTGGATTAATGAGCGATATACCATATTTTACTGATAAATAGGTTTGTATTTGCTGATGGTCTAATTCGGTAAAAGTGTCGTTTACATAAATAACTTCATACACATCGGTTAAATCATTGTGTTGATCAACGATGCTTACATAGTTTTTATCACCGGTAGCGTTAGGAAAATTGAATCCATATTTTACAATGGCTCCCGTTTTTCTTTTTTCTTCCACTTTTTGAACATCGTGGTAATTGATGTTATGTGTAGTTACTGTATGTTGATAACATGTAAAAGTAAAATTCATTAAATCTTTTTCAACCGCATCTTCTGATTTGAACACTAAATAAAAATTAGAATGTCCAGAACCTATAGCAGTAGTTAAAGATTGACTTGAATCGTTATTAGCCAACGCATTTTTATGAAACACTTGTTTATGATTTTGACCTTGTAATGGTTGTGCCCAAAATGATGCACGGTCTTCAAATGTTTGTGCAGATACTGTTGCTGATGTGAACAAGACTGCAGCTAAAAGTAAATTTCTTTTCATAATTTTTCTGTATTATACATCGAAAATACAATTAATAAAGGAATATAAATAAAAAAACTCATAAAATTTTATGAGTTTACCTAAGAATTATTTTTTTTACCACTTCTTTACCTAAATCTTCATTTAGCATTTTGATAATTTTATCAATACCATAACTTAATTCTTCTCGTAACACATTAGATGATAAGGCCACAAAAAGAGTATCTCTTCGTAGTTCAATGTGCGTAGTGTAATTTGCAATTCCTGGACCCAAAAGTTTTTTCCATGCTTCGCGAACATTGAGTTTATCAAATCCTTTTTCCAAATTATAGCCTTCAATCATTTTGCCCAATACGTCTTGGATTGATGATTCTTCGTGCAGACGTTTATATGGATTGAATTTTTTACTCATTGATAGTAATAGGTGTAAATCTTTTATAGGTGTATTTAATATCGTTTTCGTTGATGATGATTAATTCTTCAGTCGTTAATTTATCAATCTTTTCAGACCATTTAGCATAATCGGTTGCGTATTTAAGATAGGTTGCATTGGCTGAATCAACTACCGTAAAATGCTCTTTTATATTATTTGATTGAGTAGATCCATCTAATTGAGGTACTACTTTTGATCGTACTCCTCGCTTATCTTTCAATTCAAAAAAATCAACATTGTTGTTTGATTGAAATTCTTTTTTATCGCCTTCAGAAGTTTGTACTTCACTAATTTCCCAATAACCATTTAAGTGTATCAGTTCTTCACTGGAAATTGGTTTAGAGCAGCTTACAAAAATAAGCGTCAACCAAAATAAAATTACTATTTTTTTCATTATTTAAAGAATGAATCTACGAATTCGTATTTATTAAAAACCTGCAAATCTTCGATGCCCTCTCCTACTCCGATGTATTTTACTGGAATTTGAAATTGATCTGAAATACCAATAACCACGCCTCCTTTTGCAGTTCCGTCTAATTTTGTTACAGCTAAGGACGTAACTTCGGTTGCTGCTGTAAATTGTTTAGCTTGCTCAAAAGCGTTTTGACCGGTAGATCCGTCTAAAACCAACATAACATCGTGAGGTGCATCATCTATCACTTTTTGCATTACTCGTTTCACTTTTGTCAACTCATTCATTAAATTGACTTTATTATGTAAGCGACCAGCGGTATCAATAATTACTACATCGGCATTTTGCGCTACAGCCGACTCTAAGGTATCAAAAGCCACCGAGGCTGGATCAGAACCCATATTTTGTTTTACTATAGGTACATCAACACGATCGGCCCAAATTTGTAACTGATCTATTGCTGCGGCGCGGAAAGTATCTGCTGCACCTAACACTACTTTATAACCCGCTTTTTTAAATTGGTACGCTAATTTACCAATAGTGGTGGTTTTACCCACACCGTTTACACCAACGACCATTAACACATAAGGTTTTTTATCCTTAGGGATATCAAATTCGGTAGCTTCACCTGATTTCGTTTCAGATAATAAGGCCGATATTTCGTCACGTAGAATTTTATTTAATTCCTCCGTACCCAAATATTTATCACGTGCAACGCGCTCTTCAATACGGTTGATAATTTTCAAAGTGGTATTTACACCTACATCAGACGATATCAAAACATCTTCCAGATCATCTAATACCTCATCATCTACTTTTGATTTTCCTGCAACTGCCTTAGACAGCTTATCAAAAAAAGATGTTTTTGACTTTTCTAATCCTTTATCAAGTGTTTCTTTCTTTTCTGATGAAAACAAACGCTTAAAAAAACTCATATACTACAATTTTAAGAAACAAATATACTGATATTAATTATATTATTTTCTGATAAATATCAGATGTGTTAAAATAAAAAAAAGCTACCTAAAATTTAGATAGCTTTTGAAACTTTATTTGTTGAAGATTATTTCTTTTTTAAGAAATCATCAACTAATTCAGGAGCCATAACTGCTTCAACGAATGTGTAAGCCCCTGTTTTAGGAGATTTAACCATTTTAATAGCTTTGGTTAAACGTTTAGATCCTGTTTGTAATGATGCTACAGACTTCTTTGCCATGACTCAAAAATTATTTAATTTCTTTATGAATTGTTACTTTCTTTAAGATAGGGTTGAATTTTTTAATTTCCATTCTATCTGGAGTATTCTTTTTGTTTTTTGTTGTAATGTAACGTGATGTACCTGGTAATCCAGTTGCTTTATGCTCAGTACATTCTAAAATTACCTGAATTCTATTTCCTTTTGCTTTCTTTGCCATCTTGATAAAATTTTAATGGTGAACTGAATTACTTTAATAATCCGTTTGCTTTAGCTTCTTTTAAAACTGCTGCAATCCCTTTTTTGTTAATTGTTTTTAATGCAGATGTAGATACTTTTAAAGTTACCCATCTGTCTTCTTCAGCGATGTAGAAACGCTTTTTTACTAAGTTAACAGAAAACTTTCTCTTAGTTTTGTTCATAGCGTGTGATACGTTGTTCCCAACCATCGCGCGCTTTCCTGTAATTTGACAAACTCTTGACATTATTTCTTACTTTTAAAATCAGGGTGCAAAGTAACACATTATTATTTATTTAAACAAACTTATCAATTCTTTTTTTATTGTTTTATTTTAAAACCAACAATCTATTGTTTCAGATACTTATAAAGCAAATACCAAACTTTTGCTACACTTGCCATAATCACTTTTTCACGTGGTTGTCCAAAATTAAAAGTAAATGATATTACTCTATCTTTTATCACTAATGCCACACACACAGTACCAACTTCTGCTTCAGCTTCGCCTTTTAACGGTCCGGCATTTCCTGTAGTGGCTACTGCAATATCACTTTTAAAAAGTTTTTGAGCTCCTTTTGCCATTTCACACGCAACCTCCTCACTTACCACAGTATAGGCATCTATGGTTTGTTGTTGTACACCCAAAACATTTACTTTTGATTCGGTAGCATAGGTTATTGCACTTCCTTTAAAATAAGCCGACGATCCCGCAAAACTAGTTAATTGCTGTGCAATACTGCCACCTGTGCAACTTTCGGCAGTAGCAATGGCTAATTCTTGTTGTTTTAATAGTGTAATTACTTCTTCCAACAAACTGTCGGCAGATGATATTCCGGCAAAATAATCAGGAATCAATTCATTTAATTCCCTAATCTTTTTATTAATTTCTAGTTCAATTTGTTGTTTATCTACACCTGTTTTGCTCAAGCGTAAACGCACTAAACCAAACTGAGGCAAATAAGACAAATGAATATCTAATACCTTTAAACTATCTTCCCAATCTGCTATTTTTTCAGCTAATAAACTTTCACCAATTCCCGTGGTTAAAACCGTTTGATGCACAATAGCTTGTAACTTAAATTGTTTGTGAATGAAAGGCAACACCTCTTCGGTCATTAAATAACGCATTTCAAAAGGCACACCAGGTAACGATACATAGGTGGTTTGCTGATTACGCATTAACATTCCGGGCGCAGTACCTACTTTATTGAAAAGAATAGTGCATTTTGAGGGTACATACGCTTGCTGAATATTCATTTCAGAAATAGGTCGTTTGTAATAATCTTCCATCAACCGTTTTACATGATCAAAAACTTTTTGATTCAAAACTAAATCATCAGCAAAATAAGTTGCAAATGTTTTTTTAGTCACATCGTCTTTAGTAGGTCCTAATCCCCCGGTAAAAAGCACTATATCAACCTTGTCTTGATAACGACTCATAGTTTCGTAGATAGCATCAAAAGTATCGGCTATTGCCATTTTTTCGACTACTGAACAACCTATACTCTCTAACTGCTGACCAATAAAAACACTGTTGGTATCAACCACCTGACCAATCAACAACTCATCACCAATGGTTACAATTGCTGCTTTCATTACAATACTTTTATAGCAAACATTTTTTTATCTTCTAAAAAACCTTCTAATTCATCGTCAGGATTTACCTTTGCAACACCCGCTGGAGTTCCGGTGAAAATAATATCGCCAATTTTTAATGTAAAATATTGAGAAACATAAGCAATGAGTTCATCAATTGCCCACAACATATCTTTTGTATGACCGCTTTGGACTACCTCACCGTTTTTTGTTAGTTGGAACGATAAATTTTGAATATCAGCGAATTGCTCTTTCGAAACAAATTC
Source organism: Myroides sp. (assembly GCA_018384465.1). Classification (GTDB taxonomy): domain Bacteria; phylum Bacteroidota; class Bacteroidia; order Flavobacteriales; family Flavobacteriaceae; genus Flavobacterium. The sequence continues at coordinate 7,981 of JAHAYQ010000141.1, forward strand.
CCCTAAAACTGTTGCACCATCAAAACCTTTAGCGATTTCCCAAGGCAAGCCTTTTGCTTTAAGTTTTGCCTGTACATCGCGTGCTGTAAAATCGATTCCCAAACCGATTTGATTGTAATATTTATGAGCAAATTTAGGTTGGATGTATTTTCCTACTTTATTGATCTTTACCAAAACTTCTACTTCATGATGTACATCGTTTGAAAATTCGGGAATCACAAAGGGAAAACTTTTTAATAAAACCGATGTGTCAGGTTTCATAAAAATTACCGGTTCTGTGGGTTTTTGATTGTTAAGTTCGTTTATATGATCGCTATAGTTACGACCAACACAGATAATTTTCATGGTATTACTTAAAACTTATTAGTTAATTTTCGCAATTTAATTCCTGTTAATACTTTTTTGGTATACAAGGGAAAATCGGCATTTTGAATCCAACCAAAATATCCTGGTTCGCGTTCTAAAACATCATCTACCAAGGCACCTTTATGCTTACCGAAGGTAAAAATTTCTTTTCCTTCTTCATTTAAAGCTATAAATCCAGCAAAATCTACTGATTTTTTACGTGTTGTAAATACAGAAAGTGCCTTCATATCATTTTCTAAATCGTCGTAATGATCTAACTGCGCTTTTAAAATTTCGTAAGTAGCTTCGGTATCAGCTGCTGCCGAATGGGCATTTTCTAACGTTTTTTTACAGTAAAATTTGTAGGCTGCACTTAACGTACGTTCTTCTTTTTTGTGAAAAATGGTTTGAACATCAACTGCTACTCTATTTTTCATATCAAAATCAACATCGGCACGTAACAATTCTTCTGCCAATAACGGAATATCAAACCGATCGGAATTGTATCCTGCTAAATCAGCATCTTTAATCATGTTGTAAACATGTGGCGCTAACTCTTTAAAAGTAGGTTCGTTTGCAACTTTTTCATTAGTAATACCATGAACAGCTGTACTATGAGCAGGAATGGGAATAGTAGGGTTTACTAACCAGGTTTTACTTTCTTTATTTCCGTTTGGAAACACTTTTAATATTGCTATTTCTACAATTCTGTCTCTTGCTACATCAATACCTGTTGTTTCTAAATCGAAAAAACATATTGGACGCGTTAATTTTAATTCCATTTTTTTTTGTTTGGTTTAAGGCTTAAGATTCAAAGCTTATTGCTATTTAAACTGAACCTAAACTAATTTATTTAATTTCTATATCCAAAAATTTGTTCTGCACATTTTATGGCACATTTTTCGCCGTCGATGGCTGCAGAAATAATTCCACCGGCATAACCTGCACCCTCTGCACAAGGATACAATCCTTTTATTTGTAAATGTTCCAATGTATCCTCGTTTCTTGGAATACGGACCGGCGACGACGTTCTACTTTCGGGTGCGTGTAAAATGGCTTCATTGGTAAAATAACCTTTCATTGTTTTGCCAAATTCTTGAAAACCTTGACGCATCACCCCTGTTAAAAATGACGGAAAAACATCACCCAATTCTGTAGAAACCACTCCGGGAACATAAGATGTTTTTGGTAAAGAATCAGATGTTTTTTTATTCGAAAAATCGACCATGCGCTGCGCAGGAACTTGTTGTGTTTTTCCTGCAACTTTCCAAGCTGTATGTTCAATTTGTTGTTGAAAATACATTCCTGCTAAAGCTCCGTATTTTTGGAAAGGTTTAAAATCTTCTAATTTTAACTCCACGACAATACCCGAATTTGCTGTAGGCTGATCTCGTTTAGAAGGCGACCATCCGTTGGTTACCACCTCTTCAACATCAGTAGCACAAGGAGCTATTACTCCACCCGGGCACATACAAAACGAATACATACCACGACCGTTCACTTGTTTTACAATACTGTAAGGTGCAGGCGGCAAAAAATCCCCTCGAAAATCGCAAGAATATTGAATACTATCAATTAAACTTTGCGGATGCTCTGCACGTACACCTAAAGCAAAAGGCTTAGCTTCTATTAAAACTTTCTTTTTATCTAACAGTTTATAAATATCACGAGCTGAATGCCCTGTAGCCAAAATAACCTGATTAGCTTCTACTGTTTCTCCCGAATGTAATATCACTCCTTTTATAGCATCGCCTTTTATAACAAAATCAACTACTCGTTTATCAAACCATACTTCACCACCAAATTCGATGATTTTATGGCGCATATCTTCCATTATTTTGGGTAATTTATTTGTACCAATATGTGGATGTGCTTCAACTAAAATATCATTGGGTGATCCAAAAGCAACTAATAGTTCTAAAATTCGGTTGACATCTCCTCTTTTCTTAGATCGGGTGTATAACTTTCCGTCGGAATAGGTACCGGCACCTCCTTCGCCAAAACAATAATTAGAATCGGGATTGACAATATGCTCCCGATTAATTGCTTTTAAATCTCTTCGGCGCCCACGAACATCCTTACCGCGTTCAATAACAATAGGCTTTACACCTAATTCAATTAATTGTAAAGCTGCAAAATAACCTGCAGGTCCGGCACCAACTACCACAGCTATTGGTGCATTTTTTACATTTTGATACGCAGGAAAATCAATTTTTCGATGTACCACGTCTTCTCCTTGTAAAAACACTTGGATTTTTAGGTTTATCTTTACTTGCTTTTGACGTGCATCAATGGAGCGTTTTAAAATAGTAATGTGTTGAATTTCTGAAGCAGTAATTTTCATGCGTTGTGCTACATGATTTTTTAATAAATCTGCATCAGCAGCAACTTGGGGTAAGACTTGTAATAGTATTTCTTGAGGCATTTTTTTATAAAGCAATTTTTGAAACTACAAAAGTACGTTAATTATAAGTTTGTTTGAAATGGTTGTTTTAAATTTACAAAAAAAGAACAGATGGAACGACAAATTAAACTTATTTGGGATTTTAGAGGACCAGATGCTTTAAAAACTGCCGAGCATCAAGAAATTCACTTAAAAGAATTCATACAAATTGAAGGTTTACCGATTACTATTACCGGTTTTGAACAAATTAACGAATTTCACAGCATTGCTTTTATGGTTGTTAATGATGACTTGATGCGTAAATTACGTGATATATTAAAGCCACACCGGGGAGAATTATATGCTGATGTTGTGTAACACCACACTAAACTGAGTCCGGTACATATCGGACTCAGTTTTATAATAATTAATTTTTAACCTGTCCAAACTTTTGGGTGCAGTCAAAAGTTAGTCGGATTTTTTATTTAATCTTTTCAAGAATTAGTAATATTATCCCAACACTAACAATTATCAATGCACGAAAATAAAACATTCTATTTTTAGAA
>JAHAYQ010000145.1 GCA_018384465.1 Myroides sp.
TAATATGCTAAACAATATCCTTCACCCCCATCTCTACCAGCACGACCTGTTTCTTGGTAATAGCTTTCTAATGATTTTGGGATATCATGGTGAATTACAAAACGTACATCGGGTTTGTCAATTCCCATACCAAAGGCAATAGTTGCTACAACGACATCTACATCTTCCATCAAAAACATATCTTGATGTTTAGCACGTGTTTTAGCATCTAATCCCGCATGATAAGGTACGGCCGAAATACCGTTTACTTGAAGTACTTGGGTAATTTCTTCTACCTTTTTTCTACTTAAACAATAAATGACTCCCGATTTACCTTTGAATTGACTGATAAACTTAATGATATCCGATTCTATATTCTTGGTTTTTGGTCGAATTTCGTAGTATAAATTCGGTCGGTTAAATGACGCTTTAAAAACGTTAGCATCAGGAATTTCGAGATTTTTGAGAATATCTTCTTGAACTTTTGGCGTAGCAGTTGCGGTTAATCCAATGATAGGAATATCGCCCAACTTACGTATAATGTTACGCAAATTTCTATATTCTGGTCTAAAATCATGCCCCCATTCTGAAATACAATGCGCTTCGTCAATAGCGATAAATGATAAAGGAACTGAATTTAAAAATTCAACATATTCTTCCTTTGTCAAAGACTCTGGAGCTACATAAAGTAATTTAGTTATTCCACTTTTAATATCATCTTTTACTTGATTGATTTCCGTTTTAGTAAGGGACGAATTTAAGACGTGTGCCACACCAATTTCATTAGACAATGCTCTCACAGCGTCTACCTGATTCTTCATCAAAGCAATTAACGGAGATACTACTATGGCAGTTCCTTCAAGTACCAAAGCTGGCAATTGATAACAAAGTGATTTTCCGCCACCTGTTGGCATAATCACAAAGGTATTATTACCGTAAATGATACTGTTTACTACTTGTTCTTGTAAACCTTTGAACTGACTGAATCCGAAATATTTCTTTAATTCTTTATGTAAGTCAATTTCGATTGATTTCATGTTTCTATTAATGCTATTTTATCTAAATTTGCAATTATAAAGATACACAAATCTTTAGTTTTAGCAAAGTTTACATAACACGATTCTATTTTGAACAAAAATTTTAACATATTAAACACTGCAAAAAAAACTTTAGAAGCTGAAAGCAAAGCTATTATCAACGCAATAGCGCTTTTAACTGAAGATTTTGAAAACGCAGTAAAAGCAATTTTTAACACTAACGGCAGATTAATTGTTACCGGAATTGGTAAAAGCGCCCACATTGGCAAAAAAATTGTTGCTACCTTAAACTCTACAGGTACTCCTTCTGTGTTTATGCACGCTGCCGAAGCAGTTCATGGCGATTTAGGTATGATTACTAAAAACGACTGTATTTTATGTATTTCTAAAAGCGGCAACAGCCCTGAAATAAAAGTATTAGTACCTTTATTAAAACGTGAAGGAAATATTTTAATTGGAATGACCGGAAATGAATCTTCCTTTTTAGGAAAAAACTCCGATTTTATATTAAACGCTTTTGTTGAAAAGGAGGCTGATCCTAATAATTTGGCGCCAACTACCAGCACTACCGTTCAATTAGCATTAGGCGATGCCTTAGCTGTGGCTTTGATTGAATTAAGAAAATTTACGGCGAATGATTTTGCTAAATTTCATCCAGGCGGATCGTTAGGTAAAAAATTACTCCTTACAGTAAAAGACATTTTAGATTCAAACAACAAACCAGCAGTCACTACTTCATCAACTATACAGCAAGTTATTTTCGAAATTTCTAATAAGCGCTTAGGGGTTACAGCTGTTTTGGAAGAACAAAAAATAATTGGTATTATTACAGATGGTGATATCCGTAGAATGTTAGAAAAAACCACCAATTTTGGTTATATAACCGCTAAAGATATCATGACAGCGCAACCCAAAACCATTGATGCAGAAATGAAGGTAGAAGATGCTTTAAATATTATGGAATCGCATAAAATTACTCAATTAGTAGTGACAAACAATGGCGATTATGCCGGAATTATTCATTTACACGACATTTTAAAAGAAGGTATTGTATCGTGAAAAATAAAAACACAAACAAAGAAATGTCTTTTTTAGGGCATTTAGAAGAGCTAAGATGGTTACTGGTACGCAGTTGTATTGCTATATTAATCACCTCAATAGTAGCGGTAATTTTTAACGAATTCATTTTTGATGTGATCATTTTTGGTCCTAAAAACGGTGATTTTGCAACCTACCAATTTTTTTGTGATATTGCTAAGAGGTTTGATTTAGATCAATCATTTTGTGATAACGAATTACCTTTTGAAATTCAAAACAGAACTATGGACGGTCAGCTTTCTGTTATGATATGGACTTGTATCACCGCTGGGTTTATCTTAGGTTTTCCTTATATTTTGTGGGAAATATGGAAATTTATCAGTCCGGCACTTTACGAAAAAGAACGTAAATATGCTAAATTATTCATTGGTGTATCAAGTATATTGTTCTTTTTAGGGGTATTATTTGGATATTTTGTTTTAGTACCTTTATCAATCAATTTTTTAACTAACTTTACCATTAGTAATATTGTTGAAAACCAAATTGATATCAATTCATACATTAATCTGGTAAAATCCACGTCACTTGCTACCGGATTGATTTTTGAGTTGCCAATTGTTATTTTCTTTTTGGCTTATTTAGGTTTAGTAACCGATAGCTTTTTAAAAGAATACCGTAGATATGCCTACGTTTTAATTTTAATTGTAGCCGCAGTTGTTACCCCGCCCGATATAATTAGTCAACTAATTGTTTCGTTTCCGTTAGTAATATTATATGAATTTAGCATATTTATCGCTAAAATTTTAACAAAAAGGAACCAACAAAAAGAAAAAAGCACAGCTTTAGTAAAAGAATAGAAATGAAGTTAAGAGCCGATAATTTAATTAAAACATATAAAGGCAGAAAGGTTGTTAAAGGCATTTCTGTAGAAGTAAATCAGGGAGAGATTGTTGGATTGCTAGGTCCAAATGGAGCTGGAAAAACCACTTCTTTTTATATGATTGTAGGGTTGGTTAAGCCTAATTCTGGAGCTATATATTTAGATAATTTAAACATTACCAACTACCCTATGTACAGAAGGGCGCAAAATGGTATTGGATATTTAGCTCAAGAAGCATCGGTATTTAGAAAGTTGAGTATTGAAGATAATATTTTATCGGTACTTCAACTGACAAAACTGAGCAAAAAAGAGCAAGAAGCAAAAATGGAATCGTTAATTGACGAATTCAGTTTGCAACACATCAGAACCAATAGAGGTGATTTACTATCGGGTGGCGAGCGTAGAAGAACAGAGATTGCGCGTGCTTTAGCAACCGATCCTAAATTTATTTTATTAGACGAGCCATTTGCAGGAGTTGACCCCGTAGCTGTTGAAGATATTCAACGAATTGTAGCTCAATTAAAAAATAAAAACATTGGTATTTTAATAACAGATCACAACGTACAAGAAACCTTAGCAATTACAGATAAAACTTATTTGATGTTTGAAGGCGGTATTTTAAAAGCCGGAATACCAGAAGATTTGGCGGAAGATGAAATGGTGCGAAAAGTTTATTTAGGTCAAAACTTTGAATTGCGTAAAAAGAAATTAGAATTCTAATTTTAGAAATATACAAAAAAACAATACTTTTGCCAAACCAATAAAAAACATTTATACAAAAACACTATGGCATTGCTAAATAAATTTCGGAATAATATTTCTGTTTTAAAGCGAATTCAGTTTTTGCCCAGATGGATTATTTTTTCCATCGATATAACTATTGTAATTTTCTCTGCGATAATTGCTTACTTTATTTTAAAAGGAGTTGGGGTTACATTTCAATCTATTGTTTCTCTGCCTGTAGCTTTAGCAATATTTGTTTTTGTACATATCGTTTATTTTTGGATATTTAGAACCTTTACTGGTATAGTAAGGCACACAACTTTAAACGATGCTGCAAAATTATGTTTTGTTGAAGCATTATGTTTTATAACATTATATTTTTTAAATTTATTAGTCACCTTTTTTTATACGGAACGGCTATTTTTAAACACTAGATTATTAATAAGCACAGCCTTAGCATTTGGCTTTCTATTACTCTTTAGATTACTCATTAAAATAACCTTTGATTTCTTCACCGAATATTCGAACGATTCAAATAACTACACAAACACTGTTATATATGGTAATGACGAACGTGCCATAGCAATTGCAAACGCAATTATTGCAGAAGTACCAAGAAAATATAAATTAAAAGGATTTATAAACCCTACGGCAATAAATTCACACAACAGAATTTTGAACGTACCTATTATTGGAAAAAGTCGAAAAATTTCTATTTTAGTTAGAGCTCTTGGAGCTAACAGCTTAATTATTGCAGATCAATCACTTACAAAAGATGAAAAAATAGAAATTATTGAAGATTGTTTACAATATAACATTAAAGTATTCAACCTTCCTACAATTACCAATATAAACGATCAAAAAAAGGTAGCTTCAAACATTCGAAAAATTAGAATTGAAGATTTGCTAGAGCGTAAACCTATAAAAATCAATAATACCGAAATTTCTGATCAAATAAAAGATAAAGTGGTACTAGTTTCAGGTGCTGCTGGTTCTATTGGAAGCGAAATTGTTTGGCAAGTAGCTGCCTTTAATCCAAAGAAACTAATCCTTTTAGATCAAGCTGAAACACCGCTACATCAAATATCATTAGAATTAGGGAAATGCAATACTACAGCGGAAGTTATTTGCATCATTGCCGATGTTCGAAATTATGATTCTTTACAAAAAGTTTTTAATGACTTTTGTCCTGATATTGTGTACCATGCAGCTGCTTACAAGCATGTACCGTTAATGGAATTAAACCCACAGCAAGCCATTTTCACCAACGTAATTGGAAGTAAAAACATGGCTGATTTAGCTTTAAAATATAAAGCCAAACGTTTTGTTATGGTTTCTACAGATAAAGCTGTAAACCCTAGTAATGTAATGGGAGCTAGCAAACGAATTGCTGAAAAATATGTGCAATCATTAGCTCAAAAGTTAAAAAAGGAAAACAATAACACAACAAAATATATTACTACACGTTTTGGGAATGTATTAGGCTCTAATGGATCTGTAGTGCCGTTGTTTACAAAACAGATAGAAAATGGTGGGCCAATAACTATTACACATCCTGATATTATCAGATATTTTATGACAATACCTGAAGCTTGCCAGTTAGTATTAGAAGCAGGCTCCATGGGTAATGGTGGCGAAATTTATATCTTTGATATGGGAAAACCAGTAAAAATTATTGATTTAGCAACAAAAATGATTAAATTAGCCGGCTTGGAACCTCATAAAGACATTGAAATTAAAGTGGTGGGGTTACGACCAGGAGAAAAGCTATATGAAGAGTTGCTAAATGATGGTTCTACCACATTACCCACTCATCACGAAAAAATAATGATAGCTCAAGATGTAAATGAAGATTTTGATTTTATATCAAGTGAAATAGATGAGCTGCGCAATTTAGCCCAAAACTATATGATATTAGATACAGTGGCAACTATGAAAAAAATTGTACCCGAATTTAAAAGCTTAAATTCTATATTTGAGAAATTAGATTAAACCTATGAAAAGAAAACTTTTACCCTTTCTGTTTGCAACAATCTTAATGGCATCATGTGCTTCAAGAGAAAATATTGCGTATTACCAAAATGTAGATCAAACAGAATTTTTAAATAAAACCTTTGTAACAAAAATTCAACCTGACGATTTGTTAATGATTATTGTATCTGCCCAAAACCCAATGGCAGTACAACAATTTAATTTAACTACTAATTTAAGTGTTAATCCTTCAAATCAAGCAGCTAGCGGCCAAGTGCAACAACAACTATACTTAGTAGACCAAAACGGCTACATAGATTTTCCAGTGTTAGGAAAAATTTCAGTAGGAAATAAAACAAAAGAACAAGTTGTAGACGATTTAATTGCAAAAATTTCGAGAGAAGTAAAAAACCCTATCGTAAACTTGCGAATTATGAATTACAAAGTATCGGTTCAAGGCGAAGTTAAAATGCCCGGTACACACAAAATTAACTCAGAACGCATTACCTTACCCGAAGCACTCTCATTATCTGGCGATTTAACCACTTACGGTAGAAGAGATAACATTGTAGTGATAAGAGAAGAAAATGGTGAAGTAAAATCTCACAGAGTAGATATTACAAAAGCTGATTTTATAAATTCTGACTTTTATTATCTAAAACAAAACGATATGGTATATGTTGAGCCTAACAAAGTAGCGGTTAACTCATCTGCCGTAGGACCAAATATTTCAATTTATTTATCAGCTATCTCTTTATTATTAACTACTGTAGCTATTATTCTCACTAATTCAAACAAATAATGACCGAAGATAAAGACAACGTTATAAATTTAAAAGAAGAATTATTTAAGTATTTGGTGCATTGGCGCTGGTTTGTATTAAGTGTTTTTTTATCGCTTATTGCGGCATTCTTATATTTAACAGTTACGCCTAAGTCCTATAACATTGCAACTAAAATTTTAATTAAGGATGAAAAAAGCAACGATCTTGCCAATCAATTAAGTGCTTTTTCTGAAATGAGTTTACTAGGAAACTCTAAAAACAATATTGAGAACGAAGTAGAGATTTTAAAATCACGTACGTTAATATATAATACGCTTGATTCATTAAAGTTAAACATTCAATATTTAGATACCTCTGAAGTCATTTCTAAAGATCTTTACAAAAAATCACCTGTAAAGCTTATATGGAATAATGAACATATAAGTAAAAAAACAACTATCGTACTATCTAACATAGAAGATAACTCATTTGATGTATCTGTAAATGACGAAAAAATTGATGGCGGTACTTTCGGGAAAACAATAAATAGCGAATTTGGATCATTCATTATCAATAGAACAGCGGCGATTAATGATTTAAATACAATTACTATTAATGTATTTCCAAAAATCGCACAAGCAGAAGATTATCAAAAAAATTTAAACGTTTCACCTACCAGTAAAACTAGTAGTATTATTGATGTTTCAATAATCGATCAAACCCCTGAAAAAGCTGTCGATTTTTTAAACACCTTAGTTTTCAATTATAATTTAGCAGGCGTTAAAGACAAACGTTATATATCAGAAAATACATCTAACTTTATTTCTGACCGTTTAGATTTAATTGCAACTGAGTTAGGCGATGTGGAATCACAGGTTGAAGGCTATAAAAACACAAACAACTTATCGGATATTGAAACCGAGGTAAAATTGTATTTAGATAATTTATCTTCTTTTGAAAAATCAGTAGTTCAAAATGAAACAAAGATAAATGTAGTTAATAGTTTAATATCGCACATTAGTAAATCTAAACAAGACGAATTAGTTCCTGGAGGTTTATTAAATGATGATGCAAGCTCAGAAAGTTTCATACAAGAAATTAATCATCTAATTCTTGAAAAACAAAAGCTAAGCATTAGTGCCACTAGTGAAAACGCTGCATATATTGAATTAGAAAATCAAATTCGTGCGTTAAAAGCAAATTTATTAGCAAGCTTAAGAAGAAATTTAAGTTCGTTACAGATTATTAAAAACGATTATAAGCGTCAAGAGTCCGAAATGCAGTCAAAATTAGCTCAGGTTCCCCGTCAGGAAAGAGAGTTTAGAATCATTGACCGCCAGCAAAAGGTTAAAGAAGCTTTGTATTTATTTTTACTTCAAAAAAGAGAAGAAACCAACATTACTTTGGCAGCAACCGATATGAATGCAAAAGTAATTGATAAAGCCATTGTAACTGACAAACCTGTAGCACCAAAAACAATGATTATTTTGCTGGCTGCATTAGTTTTAGGAGGTCTAATTCCTTTCTTAGTAATTTATGTAAAGAACTTATTAGATACTAAAATTAAAACTCGATTTGATATAACAGATAACTCTAACATCCCGTTTTTGGGCGATGTACCTACATCTGAATCAAGCGACGAATTAATGGAATTAAGTAGCAGATCAAGTGCCGCCGAAGCTATTAGAATTGTTCGTACCAACTTAGATTTTATCCTATCAGAAAAAGCAGAAGATGAATGCAAGGTAATTTTCTTAACATCAACCATATCAGGTGAAGGGAAAACATTTGTATCAGCTAATTTAGCAGCTACTTTCTCGCTTTCAGGTAAAAAAGTATTGCTAATGGGATTAGATTTAAGAAATCCAAAATTGTACGAATATTTGAAAGTAAATCCGTTAGGAATATCTAACTATATTACAACTAATAATAAACCATTAAAAGATTTTATTTTACCTGTTGAAGGATATGACAATTTTGATGTTTTATCATCTGGATCAATTCCACCAAATCCAACAGAGATTTTAATGAGTAAGAAAATTAAAGAAATTTTTGACGAATTAAAAGCTCAATACGATTATATAATTGTGGATACAGCGCCAGTAAGTTTAGTAACCGATACCTTATTGATTAGTAAACACGCCGATGCTACTATTTATGTAGTACGCGCTAACAAAATTGACAAAGATATGTTACGCATTCCAAATGATTTATATAGAGATAATAAGTTAACTAAACTTACGTTTGTTCTTAACGATTCTGATGTAACTAAAGGATATGGTTACGGATATGGTTACGGATATGGTAATGTTGTTGAAGTTAAACCTCTATGGAAAAGGATTTTAGGAATAAAATAAATCTTATATCATAAAAAAGAAGCCGTCTCAATGCTAAAATTTGAAACGGCTTCTTTCTTTTCATAATTTATGTTAATAAATCGGTGAAAGATATCGAAGATGAGAACTTTAAAATTACATCGGTTAAAGCTTCTATAACTCGGGAAGATGGAACTAAAGTGGAATTATCTGAAGTTTATTAAACAAAAATCCTCTTATATTAAGAGGATTTCCTGTTTTATTTAAAACGATTTAACGTGAATACTTTTTAAAAGAATGAAAATAGTTACCCTAAACTATTTTCTAAAAATGTAAACTTTGTTAAACTTGAACTGATTCATTAATTGTTTCTCTTCTTAAAACTTTTCCGGTAGGAGTTTCTTTAAACTTGTTTACAAAAATAGTTTCTTTGGGTTTTTCAAATTTTTCTAAACTAGAAAATGCTTCGGGTACTAATGTGTAAGGAGCATGTTCTATAACTAAAACCAATTTTTGACCTAACTCTACATCTTCTTTTCCAATTACATAAAAACGGTACGGAATATAGTCTGCCAGTTTTTGTTCAATAATTTCGGGTACCAATTTTACGCCACCGCTATTAACCAAATTGTCGTATCTGCCAATCCATGCAAACTGGATATCATTGGGCATTTCAACCAAGTCATTGGTTACAATTAAATTATCAGAAACCAAAGGAGCTTCAATAACCAAACAACCTCTTTCATCTTGCGAAATATTAGCGTGTGGTAACACTGTAAAATAATTTTCATTAATACGTTTAGCAGCAATATGGGTAATTGTTTCGGTCATTCCGTATGTTTCGTAAACATTTACCATCATTTCGTTTAAAATGCTCTTGGTATTCTCGTTTAATTTTGCTCCGCCAACAATCAAGGTTTTACATTGTTCTATTTGTGTTATAGAATTATGTACTTGTAAGGGCACCATTGCAACAAAATCGTAAATTTTGTCATTGTTTTTTAAAGGTTCTTTGGTTGGGTTCACAAAATCGAGTTCTAAACCAAGTACAACTGCACGAATAAACATCATTTTACCTGCAATATAATGTGTAGGTAAACAAAGTAAGGCTTTGTCTTTGGGCTGAAGCCTAAAAAACTCACCTGTTGCCAAGGCAGATGCTTCCATGGCTTCTTTGCTTAATTTTACTTCTTTAGGTTTTCCTGTGGTACCAGAGGTGGTTAAACTTATATAATCATTATCATCAAACCATTCTAAAATTAAATTACCTAAATCTTTTTCATGTGCTTCACCATCGCGAATTAAAGTAATTGCTAATTCGCTTATGCTTTCTTTATTGTAAGTGTGTCCATTAAGCTTAAAATCGGGGTGTATGCAAATTTTCTTTTCCATAATTAAATAG
>JAHAYQ010000217.1 GCA_018384465.1 Myroides sp.
AAAGTATTCGAAAAAAACAACGTACCAGAAGGTGTTAGCTGTTTAGTAACTGGAAATGCTTCGGGCGATTTAATGAACAACGACAGTCGTCTTCCATTGGTATCTTTCACGGGATCAACTCGTATCGGTCGTCACGTATCAAAAACGGTAGCTGAGCGTTTCGGAAAAACTATTTTAGAATTAGGTGGAAACAATGCCATCATCGTATCTGAACATTCAGATTTAAGTATGGTATTGGTTGGAGCTGTTTTTGGTGCAGTAGGAACTGCCGGTCAGCGTTGTACATCTACTCGTAGATTAATCGTTCACGAAAGTGTGTATGATAAAACAATCGAAACTTTGAAAAGTGCATACGGCCAGTTAAAAATTGGGGATCCTTTAGATGCATCAAACCACGTAGGTCCACTAATTGATACAAAAGCAGTAGAAGATTACTTAAACGCTATTGAAAAAGCAAAGGCTGAAGGCGGTAAGATTGTAGTTGAAGGTGGTGTTTTATCAGGTGCAGGTTACGAAAGCGGATGCTATGTAAAACCTTGTATCATTGAAGCTGAAAATCATTTTAATATTGTTCAAGAAGAAACATTTGCACCTATACTTTATGTGATGAAATACAGCACAATTGAAGAAGCTATAGACATGCAAAATGGTGTGCCGCAAGGTTTATCATCTTCTATTTTCACTAACAATTTAAGAGAAGCTGAATTATTCCTATCACAAGCTGGTTCTGATTGTGGAATTGCCAATGTAAACATAGGAACATCGGGCGCTGAAATTGGGGGTGCTTTTGGCGGTGAAAAAGAAACAGGAGGCGGACGCGAATCTGGGTCTGATGCTTGGAAAGTGTATATGCGCCGTCAAACCAACACCATAAATTATGGTTCAGAATTGCCATTGGCACAAGGAATTAATTTTAATTTATAAAGATATGAAAAAGTTATTTATTGCAGCAACTTTATTGTTATCAGTACAATTAGCATCAGCTCAATCGGCTGATTTTAAAAAGGATGCTATTGAAACCATTAAAATATCAGGAGCAGCAGCTGGAATTACAGCAGTTTTAGAACCAATAATGGAACAAATGCCTGAAGAAAAACGTGCAGATTTTAAAAAAGAATTTGAAGCTGCATTACCAAGTTTGTACGAAAATATGGCAGACACGATGATGAAATATTATTCACACGATGATATTAAAAAAATGCTAGAGTTCTATAATTCTCCAGTAGGTTTAAAAATGCAAAAAAACGCACAACAAATCACGAAAGATCAAATGAAAGCTGGTGAAGAATGGGGAATGCAACTTCAAGGATTGTTAATGAAATATCTACAATAAGATACTAACAAACTATTAATTAAAGTCGGGCAAACACCCGACTTTTTTTGTTAAAAAACATTTCAAATTGTAAAATTGTTGTACTTTAGTTCTTTAATTTATTACTATGAAAAAAATATTTTTATTAGCTGTAGCCTTTTTTGCTATGCAGTTCAGTTTCGCTCAAGCATCTGCCGAAGCCAAAACATACGTTAAAAACTTAGGGGTTAAAGAAAGTTTAGATATGTCTAAAAAAGATATTTCTGATTTAATTTTACCAGAAAATTTAACCAATTTCAACAGTGAATTCGATGCCATTGCTGCTACCTTTATCACAAGTTTTGAAAACTTATTTCACGAAAATTACACAAGTGAAGATTTAAATAAAATGAACAGCAGTATTGAAAACAATACAACTTTAGACCCTATTATGCCTAAAGACTTAGAAACTTTCCAAGAAAAAGCCATGAAAGCAGAAGAAGAAATGGGATTATCTTTAGAAGGAATTGTAATGAAATACGGCGATCCGGTAAAACTAGAGCAAATGCAACAAGAATAGTTGTATATTATAAAATCACATAGGAGGCCGTAAAGCCTCCTTTTTTTGTATTTTTGAAGAAACATTATATGATGAATTGTCCGTGCTGTTCCAACAAACCTTATGCGCAATGTTGCAAACCTTATCACAACAAAGAAAAACAGGCACCAACTGCCGAAGCATTGATGCGCTCTCGTTATTCTGCCTTTGCTATCCCCAACGGTGAATACTTAATGGCTACTACTTTACCAGCAAAACGAAAATATCATACTAAAGAAGAATTACAAGATTGGGGCGAAGTAAATAAATGGATTAAATTAGAAATAGTAAACCTGCCAACAATAAATCAGGTAGAATTTAAGGCTTTTTATATCGATCAACACCAAAACGAACAACTGCATCACGAATTATCAGTATTTCAAAAGATTAATGATCGTTGGTTTTATGTTTCGGGCGAATTTTTAAACGACAATTAATGTCATAATTTGATCGTATATTTGTTATGGGACGAAGAAACGAAGCCAATCGATTGGCGCACAAGAAAAAAGCAGATCAAAAAAAACAAAAATCGAAAGATGCTGCTCAAATTCGAAAAGAAAAACTGAAAGAAATTCATAAGAAGTTCAACGAAAAATAGTAAAATGAAAATTCTTCATACAGCCGACTGGCACTTAGGTAAACGCTTAGATGGTTTTAGTCGATTTGACGAACAAGTTGCCGTATTAAATGAAATAATCACCATTGCAAACGAAAAAAATGTAGATTTAATTCTAATAGCTGGCGATCTTTTCGATGCTTTTAATCCACCTGTAGAAGCTGTTGAACTATTTTATAAAACACTAAAAAACCTGTCTAATAACGGCAAACGCCCAGTAGTAGCGATCGCAGGAAATCACGATTCGCCAGATCGAATCAACGCTCCTAATCCATTAGCAAAAGAATGCGGCATCATTTTAATAGGTCACCCTAATGAACTAATAAAGCCATTTGCATTGGATTATTTTAAAGTACATCGTTCAGCAGAAGGTTTCATAGAATTACTAATTAAAAACATCAATTTCCCAATCCGTCTGCTACATACAGCTTATGCAAACGAAATAAGGCTAAAAACCTATTTAGGTGAAGATAAAAACAAACAACTTAATGAAGTTTTAAAGGAGCACTGGCTAAAGATTGCCGATACCTATTGTGATACTAAAGGGATAAATCTATTGATTTCGCATTTGTACATGAACAAGCGTGGAGCATCACTTTTAGAAGAACCCGATGGAGAAAAACCTATTAAAATAGGAAATGCCGATTTGGTTTTTACTGATGGAATTCCACCTCAAATACAATATACGGCACTTGGTCATTTACACGCGTTTAATAACATTGGCACAGCAGAAAAACCCGTCGTCTATGCATCATCACCTTTGTGTTATAGTTTTAGTGAAGCAGGTCAAACAAAATTTGTTGTATTAGTAGACATACAACCTAACGCTACTGCCCATTATGAAAAAATAGCCTTACAGAACGGAAAACCACTTATTAGAAAATCATTCCAAGGGGCTGATCTGGCTGCTCAATGGTTGTTACAAAATCCCGATGCCTTAGTAGAATTAACCATAGAAACGGATGCTTTTTTAACCACTGATGAACGAAAAACCATTTATCAGGCGCATTCGGGCATTATACATTTAATCCCTAAGGTAAAAAATAGTGGTTCAGATGAAATTTCAGCAAAAGAAATCAACCTAAATCAGGACATTAAAGATCTGTTTAAAGATTATTTTAAATCCAAACACGCACAACAAGATCCAAATAATGAATTAATGGATTTGTTTAAT
>JAHAYQ010000219.1 GCA_018384465.1 Myroides sp.
ATAACTGTCTTTAAATCCATAAATAGGTGTCCACTTAAATTTTAGTGGACACTATCGCGGTATTAATGAGTTAGAAAAAGTGGGGCTCAGCGGACGCTTACGATAGAAGTAGTGGAGAAATTGTCGCTTTCGTATGGGGTGGAAGAGATGTTGTTACAGCACAAAAACTAAAAATGCGTATGGAAGAACTGAATATTACTTATGATTGTATAGCGAGTGACCATTGGGAAAGCTTCATCAAAATCTTTAAGCCAAATCACCAAGGTAAATATCATACAGTTGGAATAGAGGGTAACAATTGCCGATTAAGACATCGAATAAAGAGAGCAGTAAGAAGAACCTGCTGTTTTTCGAAGAAAGTTTTGAATCATATAAAAGCTTTTGATCTGGGTTCTTTTACATTAATCATGGTTTTATATAGTGGTGTTAAAATGAGCGGCATACATTTTGAAACACCACCATATATTTTAATTATGCTTAGGTAGGTTTTGAGTCATACGGACATGGTTACGTCCATTATTTTTTACTTCGTACAGTTTATTATCTGCCATTCTACAAACTTGTTTTATATCTTTTGAATCTATCGGCCAAAATGCGATACCTACCGAAATCGTAATTTTTTCTATTTCATCAACTTGACTTGCTTGCATACTCTTTCTCAGTCGTTCTGCAACATTAAAAGCAATTTGTACATCAGAAGTCATCATCAATACGATAAATTCTTCTCCACCAGTACGGCAGCAAAAATCATGACTTCTGAAGTTTTGCTGCATTAAAAGAGCCAATCTCTTTAAAACTTCATCCCCTCGGTCATGCCCATACGTATCATTAATCTTTTTAAAAAAATCTATATCGATAGCGAGTACAGCAAAATGAGTATTCGTACTTATTAATTCATCTAGGAAATATTGCATACCACGACGATTATAGAGGCCAGTCAGTGGATCAATATTGATGTGTTGGCGTAGTTCTGAAACCTTTTTATCAAATGCTTTGGAACTCAAAAGTAATGATGTTCTAAATTTAAATACCTCAAAATACCAAGGGTCTACTTGACTAATTTTATCTTGAGTACCATTTTTACTCAGCATACTTGCCATTTTTGCTAAGTGATTAAGAGGTGAGGAAATAAAGTGAGATATCCGCCAGACAATAAAAAAAATAAATAGATAAAAAATAAATATACCAATAGAAACTTTTAGAATTAATGCATTGGCCTCTTCAAGTAATTGATCAGTAGGCTGTTGCGAAACTACAATCCAATTTACACTAGGAACATGTGCAAAACCAGCTAAGTTATCAACCTCTAAACTATTACTTAGACGCACTGATCCACTTTTATTTTCATTTATATAATTCAGCCCACTATTATTTATAATTTTTTCACCAATTCGGCTAGGATCTGGATGAGAAATGATACGACTCTGCTGGTCTATGACATACATATAACTTTTTTTAAAATCAAATTGATTAAATAGCATTTCACTGATTAAGTTTTTCTTCTGCAGATAAATCGTCCCGCTGATAAAACCCTTATAATTTTGATTCACATCATAAATAGGTTGAGACATCAATACGACTAGATTATTTACCGATGACCAATACGGAGCTGAAATGTAAGTTTTTTTAATTTTAAGTGACTCTACAATACCTAGTGTAGTATAAGGGGTATAGAATTTCAGACCTAATGCAGATGGTGCATAAGCAACTATATGGTTTTTCTGATCTACTATAAAAACACTGTTAAAGTTATTTGACTGATTTTTGAGTCGTTTGACTTCTGCCTGTCTTAATGAAGTACTAGAGAAGTTTTGTCCTAGTTGCTTAGAACTATATTGCAATTCCTGTAGCATATTACTGACATCACGATTTACACCAGTAGCGATTTTTGATGAATATTTTTCATTTATAGAGAGCGAATTCTGTATTAGTTGCTGTTTAACCACATAATTCAGAATAAATAAACTGACCAAAAATAAACAAGAAACACTAAGAATTGTTAAAATTAAAATTAGCTTGCGTAAATTCAGATTCAAAAACAATAGTAGTTTATATAACAACTTAAAACCTCAGGCTTCACATATCGTATTATTTTGTTTAATTTAGAATAAAGTAACTTTTATACTTAAAATACTATACAAACCTAAAAGTCAATATGGTTTGAAAAAATCAAATTCATACATATGAGACATACGCCCTTGTTTTGTTTCTAAATAATTTTTATTAAAAATATTTAACCCCCCACTAACTACAATATTTAGATTCCTCAATGCACTAATTTTAAGTGGATTATTCGTAATTAATTTTACCTCTTTAACTTGTAAATAATCTAGCATTATAGTGCACATGTCATAATAACGAGCATCTGCTGGTAAATTTAACAACAAGTTTGCATCAAGAGTATCATGTCCTTGATCTTGGAGTGTATATGCACGAATTTTATTGGTCAATCCTATTCCGCGACCTTCTTGGCGTAGATATAGAATAACTACTTGCCCCACATCATCAAACATTTTCATTGTAGAATGTAGTTGTGATCCACAATCACATTTTAGCGAACCAAAAGCATCACCTGTCAAGCACTCTGAATGAATTCTGACTAATACAGGTTTTGTAGGAACACTCTCTAGCCCTTTGGCTAAGGCAATGTGTTCTTCCCCCTGTATTTTGATCTTGAAATGCTATAATTTCAAAATTACCAAAAGCTGTAGGTAACTTAGATTTAGCAATAAATTTTATAGCCATTTGTGTATCCAATTATATTTATTAAAATTGGGTAAAATTTCTTGTATTTTTTCTAAAGAAAAATATACAAAAATA
>JAHAYQ010000207.1 GCA_018384465.1 Myroides sp.
GATCTGAAGTTGACAAAAGATGGTAAGAAATTTATCCGCCGCGCCAGCAAATTCGAAGTGCCGATAGAGGTACACGACGAGGAAAACGAGATCATGGAAGGCGCAGGTGCGACCTGTGCCGCAGCGGACGAAGTGCTGTTCTCCATCCTGAAAGACATCCGTCGCAAAGAGGCAAAGAAGAGCGATGTGCCGCCGTTCGTCATTTTCCAAGACCCGAGTCTGGTATCAAACAAATACAATTATGGGAATCTAACCCTGTCGAGCATATAAAAACATACAATTTATTAAAAAATCATTCTGATAAAATTCCAACTGGAATTTATCCAAGTTTTTTATTTACTAAAGAAGATATAGTTTCAATGGCTAATTTTGTAAAAATTGATGGTAATTATGATGTAAGTGAAGAAGGGAGACAATTATCTGAAAAAGGGTTGATTTTTTTCAATATAAAATAGTTTTACTTTCAAGATATTTCAAGAATATATCCAATATAAAACAAAAAACCCACACTTTTGCAAGTGTGGGTTAATTAAAGATCAGTGATCCAGTCAGGATTCGAACCTGAGACCTACTGCTTAGAAGGCAGTTGCTCTATCCAGCTGAGCTACTGGACCGATCCAAAACTTTCCATTACTAGAAATTTTGTCGGGGTGGCAGGACGAAAATCCTATCACTCAAATATCTATAAATCAATAAATTGACTTCTTTATTCAAGAACTACTCACCGTTTTACTCACATACAGTTTGTAATTCGATGGTGCAAATATAGCCAACATAACCAAATGAGCAATACATTTTGGTGCTTTTTTTATTAAAAAAAACAGCTAAAACAAAGACAACTGATAATTTATCACTTAGTAAACAAAGCTTATTTAGTAACAATGATTATTCGGCCTTATTTTGTGTTATTTCCCCTTAATCAGCGATAAATATATAATAAGTTATACCTTATTGGTTTCTTAATTGGTACCAAAAAACTATATAAATTCTTTCCACTGAGAACATGTGATATAAAAAGTGGATATTTGGTATCATTGACACATTTTGCAAATTCCAGTGATAAATAAAGCCGCTTCAGGCTGGTATTGCTGTGTGTGGCAAAGGTACTTCCATACATTTTAGGTTTTTGCTATTGTAACAAATATACCTAAAATATATCCCACGTAGCTATAGAACGGCGATTTTGAAAATACATCTGTAAATAAGTTAATATTTACTTATAAATTAAAAACCAACACTACCAAAATAAGAATTTGGTAGTGTTGGAATCTATAATGAAATATAGTTCTCAATATTAATTCAATATCCCTGATTTAATTCCAACTCCACTTATCGATAATTGTTGTATAGCTCTACTTGCCGCAACATAAAACAATGATTTTTCTGTTTTAAGGATCTGCGATTTTTCAATTTGGGATAAGCTAGCATAATCAAAAGGTAATCTAGGGAATGTCCGGTCATTTACATCAACAAGAAAAACATGTTTAAACTCCAATCCTTTTAGTCCATGAAAAGTAGCAATTCTAATTCCTTCATTTGTAGAATTTAGAAGATGTTTGTCTACATAAGGAATTCCGTTCTGATGAAGATAATTTCTAAAATCATTAACGCTATCTCTTGTACGTGCTGCTATTACTATTTCATTGTAATGTACGCCGTCTTCTAAAAGCGATACAAGTTCTTCTTTAACAGCTGCAAGTTCTTCTTCTTTGGATGAAAAAAGCTTATATACTGGTTTTGGTCCATGGAAAAGCGATAGATAACCAGCTTTAGATTCCTCCTCACCATCAAAATCATCATATTTTTCATCTAAGATGACTGACATGGCTAAATTCTTTATCTCTTCTGTAGTGCGGTAATTAATACGCAAACGCTTGCTTCTTTTTCCCCTTATATTGATTCCAGCTTTCGAAAAATTAATTTTACGATCATAGATATTCTGCAATGGGTCACCTACCAAAAATAAATCATTTTCTCCTTCTGAAGTCAATGATCGAATGAAAGTAAGTTCAACATTTGAAAAATCTTGTAATTCATCTACTATAACGTGAGAAAAAATATTTTTCCCATTTTCTTTTAAATAATTGGAAACCATATTATAGATCTCTTCTTTATAATAGAGATTACTAGCTGATTTCTTAGTTAAAAACAATTCGATAAGCTTCCAAATTTCTAATCGCTGTTTTCGAGAAATTGCTTTTCCTCTGCCTATACGGCTTGCTTTTAGATATTCGGAACTTGTGTGTACATTTTGAATTAACACAACTTCTTCGAATTCTTCTTTCAAAAAAGTATCATCAAAAGAAGCTAAATTCTCTTCTAATACTTCCTCCCAAATCTCGTCTGGTTTTTTCACGGCATTCATACCAAACACTTTATCCGTAGGTTGTCTTATGTTAAATTCTTGTGATAATTGAAATGCTAAAGCATCAATATTTAGAATTTTAAATTGTTGTGGTGGTATTTCTAAATCACCAGCCAAAGCAGATAAGCTTTCACTTAATTCCTTTGTGAATGTGGTAAATAAAATTGGCAATTCTGATGTTTTTTGCTCTGCTAAATATTTTAATCTATGCAATGCAGCCACCGTTTTTCCAGTACCAGCACCACCTGATATTTTAACAGCCCCTTTAAAGTCACCATTTACAACAGCAGATTGCGAAGGATGCAAATAATATTTCCATTTATGTAATGATCCACGAAGAGCTTCATTCAGAATTTCATCATTTGTAAACTCAATAAATGAACGAGCATTGTTCTTACTACCTAATGCATCGTCAATCTGCTTACCCTGTAAAATATCTGTTTTCAAACTTTCAATGGAAGCACCATCAAGTAGGTAAAAAAGGTTTTCAAAAGCATCTACAGGTAGGTAAACTTCTAATTTTTCTAATTCAACAATATCATTTACCTTCAATACCGATGGCATTAATACTTCTGGGACACCAATAGCTATCAAATCATCCTGTGTATAAACATTCATAAATAAAGATGTGTCCAGTCTAGGTGCTTGTGAAGGCTCGATGGTAACGGTTTCGTCTACACTGAATACTTGGTAGGCTTGAGTTTGCTCATTCCAATCAATTACCTTGTTTTTTGCCCAATCCATTGCCTCATCGTGATTGTCAACCCAAACCAATAAATACAATTCACCGGGTGTAACTTCTTTTAAAATAGCACGGTATTTTTGATCCACTCTTGCAGTACGCAGCGATTGATCTTTGAATGTACTAATTGATTCGAGATTAAGTGCCGAACTTTTAGAATTGGTTCTGAATTTACTTATAAACTCAGTTATCTTACTTTGCGTTCCTTTATTGATATTTAAGAATGCATCCCAAAATTTGTCGTAAATAAATAACTTCATAATTTAATCGTATTAATTTCTTCGGGTTTATAAATCGTAAATCCTGCCTCCTGTAATATTTTTTCTGCCTCCTGTGAGCTTGGATTTATCGCTATTTTGATACTTTGTAAAATAAAATCAGCATCTGCCAATACATTTCCATCATCATCTACCCACGAATCCAAAAAGTCAGCGTTTTCTTGATGAATCAGGTCTTTTGTAATGGCCTGATCAATTAATGAATGAAGATACGAATCATACATCTCTAACACTTCCGATTTCCATTCTGCTGAACTTTCATTTTCTATCTGTTCATTATTTAATGCTGCAACATCAGAAGACTGGAATACATTAAACAAGCTCCAATAAAATTGCCATTGTGCTTTGTCTATATATTCAAATGAAGTGTTATTTGCAAGATGAATAATTTGCTGCTTGCCCATATTCACCCAAATCTTCCATTCACCAAAAGAATAGGTATAATTATACTGGACAGGAACCAACGCATTGAAATCTTTTACTCTATTTTCTCGGATATAACTATCTTGTGTCAGTTTCTTTGCAACAATCAGATCGAGCTGTTCCGGATTAAAAGATGGTTCTAAGAATTTATTCGTCCAAGAGCCTAAATAATAAAACCATGATTTATTCCAAATGGAAATTGGATGTGTCAAAGCTAATAAAATCCGATCAACATTATTCGATGCCAAAGCATAGTTTACCCTGTCTTCGACATTGATCGTCTGCAATAACTTTGTGTAATGTGGTAAGAAATCGCCTTTATACTTTTGGGCAATTTCATCCAATGCTAATTTATCACCTTCCAATTGCTTTTGAAATAGATTTAAATCTTCCCAGGTCAATGTCCAAGTCGTAAATTCAGGTTGGTCAACAATAGCTTTTCTAATATTAATATCACGTTCAAAAACATTGTGTTCTTCTGAGGCGTGATACTGATAACCGTCCAAATAAACCGCTACTTTTTTAATGCGATCTTGATACTCCTGACCTTGATAGCGGTAACTTCCACATACAATTAAAAAGTCTGTTCTCGTACTATAGGCAATCCCATCTTTTGGTCCCAAAACGACTTGAGGTCGTATCCAATATACCGCATCAATATCATTTTTATTGATTTTTAATTCGTAAAAAACAGTACCGCTTTCTCTTTTCTCTATAAGTGAATACCCCTCTTGATTCTCTGCATAAACAGACAATAATTTGATAAAACGTTCTTCCAATTCAGATTCTTCGATCTTTCCTGAATTGGTAATAGAGGTCAATCCGTGGTTATTCTTTATCCATTCTTCTGTTTTATCAACTATTTTAGCAAACCATTTTTCCGCACGCTCTCTGCTTAGGTCTTCGCGATTGTATTGATTTCCATAACTGTAAATACACTTATAACATCCATCATGCCCCTCCAATTGACAAGAACAATCTCGTATAGCCTCATAGCCTCGTTGAAGTAACAAAGTAAATTCTTGATGGTCGAATAATTGTTCCAGATATCCAGTACCTCCTGGGATTGTATCGAATAACAAAAGAAATCGGTCAAATTTATCTGTATGCTGATTAAATTCCCGATATGACTGAATATGGATATGTCCAGGATTTCCTTTAAAATATTTCTTCAATCCAAGCTCCAATCCAGCTTGAAACATTCGAACATCTGTTTCACTATTAAATTCCTGAACAGGTAAAACAATTTTCAAAACCTCAGTTTTCATTTCTCTGAAAAAGTAAACTTCTTCAAAAACACCGATATTACTTGGGTCGTATTGAACATCACGATGCTTACAGTAACCATAGTGAAATTCCCTTGCTTCTCTAACCAAATGTGTAGCTGAAATCGACTTACCACAATGTTTACAGGTGACGAAACCTCTTGTTAATGCTTCAGTATCATTTATTTTAATTTTACGAGCGTCACTACCATCACTCCGTCCATAATTTATGGAAGTAATCGTGGCACTTCTCACATATTCAATACCAAATGGAATATCCTTTAACACCCAAGCTCCTGCGGATGTATTGTTATCAAGCAACACATGATCGATGATTTGATACTGTGTTCTATCTCGATCGTCATTAGAATCACTCAAAGTTGCCTTTGCGGCATTATTGAATGATTTAACATTTGTCATCTTCACAAAAGCATGCACATTTGAAGACGAAGCCCAAGATAAATCGCCACATTTCGGACAATTTCCCGTTTTTGCCAAAGCAGCCAATTCAATGTGGTCACATTTTGAACAGAATCTTTTCTTGTGATAATTTTCCTGATCAGCCCAATCGAATGTATTAACCCCAGAAATTTCAAATCGATAACCTTGCGTATAAAAAAAGTTTTCTGGAGCCAATTCCTTAATCGCCTGAGAAGCTGAACGTACTAACTCGAAATCTTTGTTTGGATGAAGATTCGTGCTTTCTTCAACAGGTGAACTTAATACATGCGCATTTAGCCGAACACCCGTTTCTGGAAAAGCATAATTAGGCAACACACCTACATTGGTGAAATGTTCTAAAATATTACGTGCGGAAATTGACTTTTTGATGCCGTTTAGATTTCGCTTTTCTTTTACATATTCATCGTATAAAGGATCTCCTTTAGCTAGATTGAGAGTTTTTACCTCATCGTCAATATCCTTTTTACGCTTCTCAACATCGAATATCTCTGCTTTTATTTGTATAAACACATCCAATAGTTCACTGTAAAAACTGCCCGATTGCAAAGCATTTTGTATTGCTGGGAATATGTTTTCCTTGATTCGAACATCATATTGTTTCAGAAAGTTAGTAACCAACAAAAGCGAATGATCGGATATAAATTTTGATAAGCGATTGATAAAAAAATCAGCAGCAGTCAAATCTTTACTTTGCAACTTGAGATCCCTAACAAAAGTAGGAATCGTATTTTCATTAGGATTCTGAGAAGTCCAACTATCAAAACAATAAGCCGTAAAATGTCTTCTCAAAATATCCTTCGCTTCCAAGTAACAACCGGGCGTATTTACCTCTCCAATCATCATTTCTAACGGATCGGTAAAATAATATAAGTCGTGATTTTGATTTTTCGCAAAGTTTACAATCACGGCCGATCCGGAACTACGACCAGCACGTCCTACACGCTGTAAGAAATTTGATGGTAAGGGCGGAATACTGTTATTATAAGCCGTATTCAAATTCCCAATATCAATCCCCATTTCCAAAGTACTAGTCGCTACCAAAGCGTTCACAGAATTGAATTTAGGTCTTGTCTTAAAATCGACTTCCAGACGTTCTCTTATACTTCTTTCCAACAAACCGGTGTGTTCTTTCGCAAAAACACGAGGTGAACGCGTACGGTTATAAACGTCCTTATAATAATTATTTTTTGGTTGCGAGGTCAATTGGTAATGCCCAATACAACGATAGCTTACACAACTGCCATTAGCAATCACATCTTCATCATCATAGGTATATTGGGTGTCTTCACAGACATCACAATTGTAAACTTTAATATTCTTATGAACCCAAATTGCTTCGGGTGAAATGCCGTAATTCAGTTGGTCTCCAGAGGTAGCACAATTCAATATACCTACCGATAAAAGTGCCTGCGTCCACTGTTCGAAAAATTCATTCACAAAATCAACTGTAACGGCTGCTTGCGGAAAACTTTTCTGAAAATACGAATGAAACCAATTGGATGTCCTTGCTCTAGTTGTGTCCAATAAATTATCTCTCGATTGTTGGTTGGTCAACAATTTCGGAAAACGTGCACGAGGACCAAATTTTGGATTGAGAAAATGCCGACCATCCTTTTGCCAGTTCAAGTCCCATAGACTTAATCTATCATTTCTAAATTTTGAAAGGTAAGGATGATCAATCGCACCTCTGTTTCGAGCTCGATGCAAAATAAGATTAGTTAAGCGAATCGTGTTTTCTTTATTTATGCTACCACTAACATCATTAGCTGCAATCCACTCAGATAGTTGATTCCATGTGTTTTCTAATTTTTCTTTATCAAAATAAACAGATGATGCACCAGTTTTTTCCAGCGTACGACCAATTTTTGAATTAAATCCAAATTCAGAATAGATTTCCCAACGTACCCGCTCATCAAATTCTTTCAAAAAATGAGGAGCGTAATTTCTACCGACCAAATAATCTTTTGGGGAAGATTTACCAATATAATCTTTAGGATAAAAACGATAGAAATAAGCAGGTAATGATTCTTTTCCAGATTCATCTGCATGCTGTTTCCAATAATTGATAAAAGTATCTGCCAACTCATCTAATCGAATAGCATCGTTTTGTTGATTAATTACTTTTTGTACCGAACCTCTCAACGCAAAACGATAATTTCGACCTTCTACAAAACCAGCTTGATGTGCTGCATCTTGAACAGAATTGGTAAAGGCTAAAACTTTTCGTCCATTATCGCTCGATTTATCTAAATCGGTTGCCAAAGTTTGACTGATCGCAATAGAGCTCAAGGTCGGAATTTTAGTACCTACTATAGCTACCGTTCCTGATGAATTACAACAAGGACATATTTCTTCTATTTTATTTTCCTTTAGTTTTCTTACAGCTTGGATTGCCAAACCGTCCTCATTATCATCTATAATTTTTAGTGTAATTGGATTGATTTTGATGGAAAGATTATCATCCGGTTGGTAACCTGTTGCTTGAAAATCTTCTAACCTCAATTCATCTTTCGGCAATATGAAATAGACATTCTTATTTCTGGAAAAGTATTTTTCGTAAACTTCATTAATGTCTTTTGTAAAAGCATCACTGTTTTCTAATTTTACACCCAACCAACCCGAGTTATTACATTCTCTACAATACCACGGCGGTAAAGCAGCTAATTCTTGATTGGCATCTACCTGATCACGGAAAGAAAATTTCGCTTTTTCTTCCAATGTGTATTGTACACCGCTCAATTCTCGTATCCAAAATTGGATTTGCAAATACATAAAAGGTGAGCGGGGATTGTCAATATCCTTTGCTTTAGAAATCAATGCCAATAATGATTCTAAAACACGTTCTTTAGGATTGTACTGATGCTCAACATCCCATTGTGGTAATTTCCTATACGATTCATTGGTAATAGAAAGTTCACGGATGATGTCCGTTATGGTTTTGATTCCAGTTCCTTTGTTTATCGTCACCACCAAATCACGAACAATTTTTAGATGCAAAAGACCTTGTGCCAATTGGTTTGCATCTTGCTGCCAGAACTCGATATGCTTTTGTATAAAAGCCTCAAAGCCGTCATCTTCCTGATAGGTCAACTCTTTTAGCCTATTGGGCAGAGGAATAAAATCGTTGAGCAATTCTTCCTCACCAAAAAATTGATGAGGTGAGATTCTATTTTCTGTGATAATTGCATCGGTTCCGATGGACTCCCCGAATATTTTTGTCGCATAATCTGCCAGTAACTCTGGTGCTTCGACTCCTGTACCAATAGTCGCCGATGTACCTACAGCACATAATTGATTAGCAGGCAGAGCCAGCTTTAATTTTAATCGACGAATCAGATTGGCAACATCCGTACCTTGCGCACCATCGTAGGTGTGCAACTCATCCAAAACCAAAAATTGAAACAAAGAAGTGTCGTTGAAATTATGTATCCATAAACGATGGAAATTATGCTTCATCAAAGCATAATCCAACATCTTGAAATTGGTTAATAGAATATCTGGTGGTGCATCCAAAATACTATCTCGATGTTCGATAATATGATCAGCTCCCATTATTTTAGGGAATTGTCCTTTGGGACCATTCCCTTCTCCAATGAAAAGTCCCGCTCTGATTTTGCCTTTCAACCGAGGATCTTCGTCTATCATTTCTGCCAAACGTTTTGCCTGATCGGTAGCCAAAGCATTCATCGGATAAAGGATAATGACTTTAATACCCGGACGATGTTGATGCTGAAAGCAATAATCCAACATCGGATAAAGAAAAGCCTCCGTTTTTCCCGAACCTGTTCCGGTAGTAACAATTGTTGCTTCAGGAGATTTATTCTTTGTGGATAGTCGTGTCCAGGCTTTTACTTGATGGTCATAAGGCGGCCATGTTGGCTTTATGGTAAGCGGAATGGCGTCAATCTCTTCTGTCTTTGCTTTTACAAAACGGAGCTTTAACGACACAAATGGCCCTTTGAACATCCCTTGCGTGGGATGATCTATAAAATCATCAAACGCATTTGCTACCTGCTTTTTCCTAAAGGTAAAAGTAGCTTGCAGATACGATTTGATCGATTCCCGTATTTCTATGGCTTGCTGTAAACTTAGCATCTATATTATTCTTTTTCTTTATTTAAACTTCTCCTCAAAAAACGCCCACGCTCGTTTATAATCTTCTACACGATCTTGTTTGGTAAACGGTGCGTGGTAAGTG
The DNA here is from genome assembly GCA_018384465.1 of Myroides sp. GTDB lineage: Bacteria > Bacteroidota > Bacteroidia > Flavobacteriales > Flavobacteriaceae > Flavobacterium. The sequence continues at coordinate 9,734 of JAHAYQ010000207.1, forward strand.
ATTTTTTCGCCTTGGTATAGTTCAGACTTGGTGATGGTATGCTCATAGGTTTCACCAGCGGGCATATCTTTTATGGTATTCCATTCTGGGCGATCCAAACCGACACCTACCAAACCTTTGCTGCAAGTAAACACAATATTTCCTTTGGTATCGTACCAAGTGTCATCTTCGTTTTGTTGCAATACGGGAAACTGAATATTGTACATCAATATCAATTCTTCCAACGTTAGGTTGAGAGCCATTGCCGTGATCACATCAATCTCTACCAATGCCATGCGACGTTCAAAATAATTACGCAAAGGTGAATACCATGACCATTCTTTGGTTAAAGAAGAAAAAGGTTTTAAACGCTCGTCTTGCAACGACCAAGTTTCCTGCGTAAATGCGTCCTGATAACTTTCCTCCCAAAGCGGTGCATAATATTTGTTTAAGCTATTGAGTTGTAATGTACGTACGAACAATGCCGATTTGTATTTTTCTGAAATGCCAAGCGGGATTGTATTTAGTATTCCTTGTTTGATATTAGCACTGCCGATACTCTTCACATAAAAATCTGAAACGAGAGATGATAATATACCAGTGAATTCGGTCAATTCTGATAACTTCTTAAAAACTATACTATTTAGATTTAAACAACTCACTTTCGGAGGGAACATACATCCTTGTAATGTTCTTTCTCCAGTTAATGAAACCATACGCGGAATTATCGCTTTAAAGGAACTTACCCAAGTTCCTTTATTATTTCGCAATCGTCGATTAAATTTCTCTGAGTTAGCATCTAATGGAACAAAATTCGTTCTTGGCACAAAAGATTGGTCAATTTTAGTTAAATCAATTACATCATAATCAGAATTTAAAATTGATTTTCTCCAAGGATTTTTATATAAAGGATTTACCACATAAAAGTGTGGCCCGCTAACAATTAATTCAAATTCGTCTAACTGAGCCCATTTTGTTTCTCTACGTAAAAGTCCATCTTTTTCTGATTGTGCTTGGTCAAAACCGATCACGTAATCATAATCATAATTCGCTAATCTGCTTGGAAACATTCCAATTTTCTCTATCGCTTGTATAATTTCCTGAGCGTGAATGCTTACTAATTTCGCACCTTCCCAATCTGAGGTATTTTCAAAAGTTTTGGCTAAGATTTTTAATACATTTTCGTTTATGCTTACAATACGATGCTGGTGTGCTTGTATATTCCACTCCATCTTTCCCGTATTCTCATTTTTCACTTTAAATCCGCCAACTTGACCTAAACCGTTATGCACAAAACTACCATCAATAGTTGCTGGATGAAACAAATTGGATATAGATTGAAAATCAACTTCATTTTTTTTACCAGAATAAATATGAATACCGTAAATAGTTTCGTGATGAACATCAGCGAAAAGCACCATTTCATTTTTAAACTGAAAATGAAATTTCAAGCGTTGGTATATTTCCTTACGCAAAGCATAACCATTAGGGTCGTCGTACACCCCTTCAGGATGTATCAAGCCTAAGTATCCTTTTTCGGCAATCCAATGCAAACCGTTTTCCAGTACACATTTGTACAAATTATTCCTTTGTCCAACCAGTAAAGGGTAATTCTGGACAGCACCTAAGAACTCTTTTGTAGTATTTGCCTCTACTGTTTCATTAATATAAATATCAGCTAAAGAAGTATTCTCTTCCAGATGTTTTTCTGCAAAAGTTTTTACCTCAGGTGCAGTAAAATTCTTTACAAAAACCTCAGGATAAAATTCAGAAACCACGCCTGTTTCATCAAAAGTGATGTTTACCCATGGCGGATTCCCTACAGCAACATCAAAACCATTCTGCTCTCTAAATACCTCTATAAACTCCAGCTCATAATGGAAAAATTTATATTGCTCGGCATAAGTTTGCACCAAATCAGCACGTTCGTTTGTAAACAAAGAGGCAGTTGATTGCTTCAATGCTTCTGCCAATTGCTTCTCTAACTGTTTCTTGTCTTTTCGATAATCACGAACAGTTTCTTCTTCAAGCGTTTCTTGCTTCGTAATTTCCGTTAAATCAATATTCAGCAATTGCTCTAAATCATCGTACCACTCATCTCTTGTGGGCAAATCTTGTGCATTGCGTACATCCCAAAACCATAGACTGCACCAATAGTCCATCATCAGTTTCAGTTTGTAATAAGGTGCATTGGGTTTTAGGCGTTCTTGGGCAAACTGTTGTTTTTGCTCAAAAGTATAAGACTGAAAATCGAGTTGCATTATCGCATTCGGGTTTCCAAAATACTGGGGATTGGTTTCAGTAATCAATCCAATATTTTTCTGTATTTCGTAATGCGCCAAAAGCAAAGCATCAATGGCTTTAGAAATTCGTTGTACACGTTGAAATTCATCATTTCGCAAAGGGGCACAAAAAGCCTTACGCCATTCGGTAATGCGTGCAGCCTTTTCCGGAAAAGCATCTTTCAATAATTTGATACTTCCCGAAGAGGCCATTCCGGCATCGGGTAATATAAAATGATAAATTTCGTCGTCTCTACGTAAAACGCCTTTTTTACCAAATTGCAAATGTTTAGGTGCTTGTGTCCACCATTCTTTTTTAACAAAGCCTTTTACACCTTTTGGTTCAAAGGAGAAATCTTTGTGTTTGAAAACTTTTAACCACGAACCGACTACAGCATTACCTACGCCCAAACGATAACCAAAGAAAGGCGTTTGCATATCTTTATGGATAACATTGAGCCATAAAGACAATTTCCCTAATTCGATCGCCGTAGGATTTAAATCGACACCATACACATTGTTTAAAGCGATGTAAGCTTTAATTTTCTGAATTTCTTCTTGGTATTTATTTGGATCTACTTGCTGTTTCAGTTCTTGCTGTCTATACGTTAAATACGCTTGTGCCAACTGATTGATCACTTCATTATGAAAAGCAGCGGCACCCATTGCTGGTTCTAAAATTTTGAGTTGTAACAAATCTAATGCTTGTATTTCTCCCTTGTCCAATCGCTCCAGAATTGGTTTCAAGGTGTATTTAACCGTTGTTTGCGTCAGCACTTCGGGTGTATAATACGAAGCAGATTTTTGACGATCACGCCCGCTTAGGCGATAGATAAAAGTACCTTTGGGGATCACTTTTAGTTCTTCTGAACCATCAGCTTTTTCAGAATAAAAAACTTCTTTCGGATCAAAGTCATCTAAACGATGACGTGGTACCAAATAAGACCCATCGGTATTGACCACTTTTGCAGAAGATTCATTGCTTTTGCGCTTGCGATGCACTTCGATATAATCGGTTTCTGCCAAAAAACCACGAAATGCCAACAAGCTTTCATAAACCGATCCCAATTGGTTAATGCCTAAATTGGCGTAGGATATACGACCTCGACTTTTTTTGTTCTGTTTTTTGGATAGCGACAATTCGCAAATAACATCTTGCCAAACTTGATTTCGAATTTTCACCCTGTTTAGATAATGCAGCAGGCTACTATCAAACATCGGCGAATCTAAGTGTCGGATTTTAAAACTTTTATTTGATCCTTCGTTTTCATGGTAACCTCTATTTAACAAATCGAATAATTGAAACAAAGACTGATGAAAGAAATAGCCGTTTAGACTTGATTCCGTGATTAAGGGCACTTGCTCCAAATCGCGCAACATCTCTAAAGAATAACCACGTTCGTAAACTTCGTCATTGGAAGGCAAAATATCCAAATCTTCTCGGGACTCGGCATAAAAAAGAAATAAAAGTCGATAGACCATATTCAGGCAATCGTCTTTCAATTTTGTTGCGTCAATGTCAGCAGGTTGTACGCCTTGCGTTTCCAAATCTTTTACGGCTTCGTTCGCCAAACTTTCTACTGCATGGATAACGCCTTCTTTCAAATCTTTGGTTACTTCGTAAGCAGCTTTATGCGAATCTTCATCCAACTGATCCATCAAGACCATTTCGGCAGTAGGTGCCAATAAATCTTTCCCTAACAAGAGATAGAATATGCTGTAATAATCTTTGGCAATCGCCGCATCGTCAAACAATGCTTCTAAATCCAATTGCAAATACGAACCACGGAACCATTTTTCGGCTTCCAATAAAAAATATTGGTTACCGGCACAAAGCAAAACATAATTCGGACGACGTTGTTCGGGTAATAAAAACAATTCGTTTACCGCCTGATTAATAATCATAGGCGATATACTCACATCATCGCTTACCGAAAAAATATCAGTCCATTGAGAGCGGTGGTATTTCTGTTCTTTGGTGGTTTTCTCATCACCATCTTGAGAACTGGTATAGCTTTGTTCAAAAAGTCCGTCAGGTTCTTCCTCATCTTTGGTTTTGATCATGGCGTGCATTTCCATTACCATCAGATGTGGCTGATCTCCTCGATACAAAATATGACGAATAGGTAAAACAGATTTATCGTTGATAGGAAACAAGTCATGATATTGCATATGTTCAGCATCATAACCTAATGCACGCAATACTTTGCTATGAAAATCGTGCGAAAGATTGATTTTATCTTTTACACGCAAATGATTTTCTATAAAGCGATGTTTTAATTTAAAGTATTCAGGTTTTAACTGATTTATTTTTTGATTGATGTCTTTAACAGCATCTGTGCTATGACCCGATTTTTCGATTACTTTTTTCCCAAAGTTTTCATCGAAATAATTAGATGCAAAAAAATCGCCAATATTATGTAGAAAATGAATCATTTTTAATCGTCTATTTATTGTAAAATACAGCTACTACTTTCAGATACGGATTGCCGTTGAGACTAGTTAAGTCCTTGAAATATTGACTTGAATTATTTAAAATTGTCTCTATTTCATATTCTTTGTCCTGCATTCTTTTCTTAACAAAACCAGTGATGCTTTTATCAGCAAATTCTAGTTCCATTTGTTGCTGTTTACTTTGGTGCCAATTCTTTAATTTCTCTTCGTACACTGCCAGTTTCTTTTCCATTTCAAATTGCAATTTTTGTTGTTCCTGATCCATGTGAAGCTGGTGTGCAAAATCAATCGCATCGGGTAAGATTTCCTGTAACTCTTCGATATCTTCGGTTGGAATATCCAAAGTATAGAGATCGTCTTTAAGGTTGTATTGTACCATAAAATCCTCAAAAGGTAAAGGTCTTTCTTTTAAACCACCGTTGATATTCATGGGTACCACAAAGAAATCAGACAAGATCGATTGTCCTAAATTATTTGCAACTATACCTTGAATCAGAAAAAAAGCTGTATCTGTAGGTAATCTATCCAATTTTGTTACCAAGGCAACGTCTTTATCAACCGAGGCTTCCAGTTGTGTCATGAGATAGCGAACAACAGGATGCAGTTCATACAAAATCTGAAATTTTGCCCATTCGCCCTTTTTCTTTCGAGCATCGGTAATGGACTTTTGTACGTCATCTTTATCCAAAGAAAGCTGATAAACATCACCTAACTTATCAGGTTTTGCTTCTGCTGGCAGGTCATACAAAATACGATTGAGCTCTTTCGTTTGTTTAACTTCCAATAGATCTCCCTCAAATTGAGCTTCGTCATTTTTTAAATATTGATCGGTCTTCAATTGTTCTATCAAAGCTTGATAATAAGCTTTCTCGTTCTGGAACAAAGAAACTTGCGCAGCAATAGGGTTTTCAATCTGTAATTTAGGCGTAGCATCATCAAATAAGGAATCAAATATATCATCATCCAATTCATTTTGACTCGAGTGCTCCAATAAATCGACATTGTTAGATGCTAATGCTTTGGTTACCAAATCCTCTTCGGCACTTGCTTCATACAACTTATAGACCGAAGCCGCATCTCCCAAAGACTCATACACTGTTTCTTCTTTTTCTTTCAGCTTATTTACGATGTGTAAATCATCCTTCAAACCTTCCAAATCAGAGGTGGCAATCATATAATGGATGTATGGCGTTTTGGTTTGACCATAACGATCGATACGTCCATTTCGTTGCTCCAACGTAATCAATGACCACGGAATATCGTAGTTGAACATGTGATTACAATAATAATGAAGGTTGACACCTTGTGCACCTGCATCAGAAGTTAATAAAACACGATACTCTGAATCTTCTTTTCCAAAATCCTCAATAATACGTTGCTGTTCCATATCGGTCAACGATCCATGAAAATCAGCAATTACTTTGTCATCTAAATCGAAATCTTGCTGCAGTTTTCTCTTTAGTGCCTTCAAGGTTTCTATACGCTCGGCGAATACGACGATACGAAAATCTTTTTTTCGTCCATTCCACTTCAAACGAATCAATTCGTTTCTGAAAGCAGTGTATTTTGCATCTTGACGCAAATCGATAATCGTTAATAACTGTTGCTCTAAATTTTCTAAAGTTGCTAAGTTTTGCTCTACAACATCTTCACGATTAGTAATGTCTTCCAGCTTTTTTATCCTATTCTGGATCGAACTTAAAGCTGCTTCTGGTGAAGACATATAGGATTTGAACAAACCAATAGCAAATAATAAATCACGTTTTGTTTTATGTTTTAACTTTCTGCCAAACAAATCTTCCGTGACGTCTTCATCGTTTAATCCTGCTAAAGCAGTAAATTTTATCTTTTGCTGAATTTCAAGAAAGGCATTCTCAGCATTAGTTAATTCGGCATGAATAGAAACGATCTTTCTTTCTTGAAAATTAGAACGGACATTTTCATCGTCAATATCATTTTTGAATCGGCGCACATAGTAGGGCAATATATCCTCTTGGCTATACTGTTGCTCATCCTTAATTGCTAACGGTTCAATCATATTAATGAGATTGGCGAAATTTTGCTTTTTACCATTATGTGGCGTAGCTGAAGTAAGCACCAAAGATTCACACTTGGTACTTAGTAACTGTGCCAAACTTCCTCTCAAAGAATTAGAATTGGACACAGTATGACATTCATCGATTACGATGATATCCCATTTTGTTTTTTCTATATAGTGTTGAAACTTCGCATTGTTTTTCAGTGTATCTATTGAAACAATGGTTTTGTCGTAATAATCGAACGGATTTTTATTGGCAGGTAATTCAGATTTTATTTTTGAAATCCCTTCCGAGTCTAAACGAACCAATGGAATGGCAAAACGATTCCAAATCTCCTGTTGGAATTGAGCAAGAATAGATTTTAAAGCCAAAACTAAAATACGCTTTCCTTTTCCGCGCTTAATCATTTCAGCTAAGAAAATACCCACTTCAACAGTTTTACCTAAACCTACTCCATCTGCAATCAATATACGAGGTCGTGGCAGTTCAAAAGCTTTTAAAGTTGGCTCTAACTGATATTCGGCTAAATTGAAAGCAGCTTTTTGAGCCACGGTAATTTGTTTGCTATAAATTGAGGAATTTCGAATCTGGTTTTCGACAAATAGTTTGGTCTTACGATAACCATAATCTACATCTGCAACCAATAGTGTTTTTTTGGGATCTAAAACCCGAATGTCTTTATCAATGTTGGTATCAAAAATATAGCGTTTGCTTTTGACCAATTCAGAGATTCCTTCAACCTTTAGAATCCATTTACCGTTATTTTCAACGGCATCATTAATGATAAAGTCTTCATCACGATTGGTTATTCGTTGTCCAGGCGTAAAATTCATATTCATACTTACAACTTACTTACTAGAGTTAATCAATTCTTTCACATCTACATCCAATTGTTTGGCAATCTCCAAGAAAGTCTCCATTGAAGGTTGCACCTCATTGGTCACCCATCGAGAAACGGTAACTTCACTCTTTCCAAGTTGCTCTGCAAGCCACTTGTTTGTCTTTTCCGTTTCTGCCAATACTATTTTTAAGCGATTGATTTTCATTTTATGTTTATTGATTAACATCTGATGTTAAAAATAATACTAATTTGGAGAATAAAAAAAGATTTAATACCGAAAATTGAAGCGTATGTACGATTTAATCCAAGTACTTTTATATAAAAATTCCCCAACTGGGGGGCAATATGTGGAAATGGTTTGATTTGAAATTCCAAATTTTGGGGTTACAACTGTAGTTGTGACTCCGAAATAAATAGTAAAAACTTAAAAATAAAGCTATGCTATGGAAATCGTATTGAGTAAAATCTTATCAAAAATTCATCGCCAAGAAGAAAAGTTATCTTCACAACCGATGCTAATCGCCGATGAAGCATACCAAATGACTTTGTTCCTAAATGAGATGCTTTGTTCATTAAAATCAACGGTTTTGCAAAATAGGTTTTATGATGAAGAGCATGAAATTGATTTCTTCAAAAACATTAAACCGCAGGTCTTGGGTAAACTTATTTACTATAATAAAGTATTCCGGATTGAAACCAATTGTCCTGTGAGTAACGGTAAACTACATCAGATCTATTTTCAGAAGCTTTTAAAAAATCTTAAATCTGATTATTCAGAGAATATCTGTAAAGAAGATTTTTACAGGTATTATCGTACAGGCAGGAAAGATAAGGATAATATTTACTTTCGACTCGGTCAAGTCAATTTTCACGATGGACTAAAAAGTGGTGTATTCGAAATCGATTTAAGCTTTTCCACCTACTATGATAATAAGACCGCCTATATAATTGCTAACGAGTTATTATACAAATATATTCTAGAGAAGACAAGTCCTGAGGGAAATTCAGACTTTACATTAATAAGTGGAAACGCTAATAAGGATATTGCTTGGTCGAATTCACAAAATGCACTTATTGAACTAATTTATGCTCTTTATGCATCATGTTCTGTTTCACATGGAAAGATAGGGATAAAAAAGCTAGCTCTAATTTTTCAAATAGTATTTCAAACTCCATTAAACGATGTCCATCATGCATTTCACAGAATGAAAACAAGAGCTGGCTCACGAACTGCTTTTTTAGATCAGCTTAAATCCTCACTTGAAGAATATATGGATAGGGATCTTTAATTAAAAAGAAGCTTCTAAAATCAAAGCAGTACCAAACTAGTACTGCTTTTTCTATCCCCATATGTACCAATTGGTAAACCCTCCTAATCATATCTACAAAACAGATAAAACGAATTCAACCACCTGTTTTTCATAACATTTACAAGGAATAAAAAAAGCAAAAAAATAGTAAAACCAATTGGCGAGACTTGGCGGACAAACTCTTCCTCCTTTAGGAATTTTGTAGAAGTAATATTAAAGAATTGTACTATGAATATTGACAGACTAGAATTTTTAGCATGGATGGAGCGCCTAACGGAACGACTTAACATACTTGGCGACAATATTGACGACTTACAAAAGAAACGTAACAACATAGACGGTGAAGAATTATTGGATAATCAGGATTTGTTACAAATGCTAAAAATCAGCACCCGCTCGTTGCAACGATATCGCTCTTCTGGGAAACTCCCCTATTATACGATAAGTGGAAAACTTTATTATAAACTATCGGACGTACATCAGTTTATACGAGACAGTTTTAACCAACCCTCAAACAGACAAAAAGCCATTTAGTGCCAAGTACGACCTCTGAAAACCACTTTAGGTATTACAGAATACACTTGTCATACTTTCGCCTGTAAACTTTAAATTTTTAAGATTATGAGTGAAGAAACAACAAATAAACAGGAATTACCCGAACAGCTTTCGGATATTTTATTGGTATTGGATAAAGAGAAAATGAAAATTCAAGCTGTTAAGAGCATCGACGAAAACGGAAATATGAAAACTGTAGATCCTACGAAAAAGAATCAAAATCAGTTTTTACGTGTAGACAAACACGGTGATTTCTTTTCCAATTTTTTCTCCAATTTCTTCAGCCAATTGAAGAACCCAACGAATTTTTCCTTTTTCAAAGTTCCTGAACCTATTGCTCTTGACAAAGCAAAAGAATTGCAGAAACAGGTTGATAACCCAACTCCTGATGGCGAAAAAGTGATGAAAGAACATGAATTAAAGACCAGTGGATTAGATAATAGTAAACAAGAAAATAAAAATGATATGGCAACAACACAAACAACAGCAACGGCAAACGAATACCGTTACAAACCAGAGCAGATTGATTGGGACACCATGAAAAATCTTGGATTAAGTAAGGAATACCTTGAAAAAAGAAACTTGCTAGATCCTTTGTTACGTGGTTATAAAACCAACGAATTGATACCAATAGGTGTTAACCTTGGAAGCTCTATTCTTCGCACAGATGCCCGCTTGTCTTTACAGCAAAACGAAGAAGGAAATGTAGTCGTGGCAATTCATGGTATTAAAAAAGAACCAAATCTACACTTTGAATTTTTCGGACATAAGTTTACAGATGAGGATAAGAAAAACTTACTCGAAACTGGCAATATGGGACGAGTAGTTAATCTGACCAATTCTAAAACAGGTGAACAAATGCCCTCCATTATCAGTATTGACAGGTTGACCAATGATGTAATTGCTTTACGAACTGATTTTATTAAGATACCAGATGAGATTAAAGGTGTTAAACTGAACGAAGAGCAAAAACAGACCTTAAAGGAAGGCAAACCACTCCAATTAGATGGTATGATTTCAGCAAAAGGAACGGAGTTTTCAGCAACTGTACAGTACAATGCAGACAAACGCTATGTAGAATTTCAGTTTGACAGAAGCAACACGAATAAACAAACGCAAAGCAACGGACAGCGCAATCAACAGAACCAATCGCAGGAAGCTCCAAAAACCTTTCGAGATAAAGAATTGGATAATGAGCAACATCAAAAATTCAAAGATGGTCAAACGGTTTATCTAAGCGGATTGGTGGATAAGAAAGGTAAAGAATACAATGGTTATATCACTTTTAATAAAGAAACCAATAAAACAGACTTCTCTTTCCAAAATCCGAATAAGCTCAAAGAACAAGCGAAACCTACCGAAGCCTATAAAACGCAGACTGCGGTCAATTCCGAGGGTAAAACCAACGAAGCGACCAAGAACATCAAAGAGCCTTTGAAATCGGGACAAAAAAATCCAGATAGCAAGAAACAGCAGGAAGAACAGGAAAAACCTAAAGCACCTGCTAAATCCAAAGGCAGAAAAATGTAATCGATAAAAAAAAGAGTATGAAAGCAATTATTGCAGAAAAACCAAGTGTAGCAAGAGAAATAGCTGGACTTGTGGGAGCATCCGATAAAAAAGACGGATACCTAATGGGTAACGGCTATTTGGTTACCTGGGCATTCGGACATTTGGTGGGATTGGGAATGCCCGAAGATTACGGAATATCAGGTTTTCAGAAAGCTTCGCTTCCGATACTTCCCAACCCATTTTTATTAACCGTTCGTAAAGTAAAAAAGGACAAAAGTTATGTAGATGATACAGGTGCATTAAAGCAATTGAAAGTGATTGAACAGATCTTCAATCGTTGCAATAGTATTATCGTAGCCACAGATGCTGGTCGTGAAGGTGAACTGATATTCCGCTACATCTATGAATATCTTAAATGCAACAAGCCTTTTGAACGCCTTTGGATCAGTTCGCTTACCGAAAAAGCCATCAAACAGGGTTTTGACAATCTTAAAAACGGAAAAGAATTTGACGGATTATATCAAGCTGCACAAGGTAGAAGTCGAGCTGACTGGTTGGTAGGAATCAACGCATCGCAAGCATTAAGCATAGCCGCAGGCAATGGTATTTATTCACTTGGAAGAGTACAAACGCCTACATTGGCTTTAATTTGTAAACGCTATTTGGAAAACAAAAAATTCTCGGTACAGAAATATTGGCAAATACAGTTATTGCATAATAAGGAATTCATTGATTTTAAAAGTCTATCTACAAAAAAATGGGAAGATAAAAAACTGGCAGAGGACACCTTAACGTCTATCCAAAGAAATGGAAACGTCGCTACAGTTACCTCCGTAGAAAGCAAAAACGTTACAGAACAAGCACCTTTGTTGTTTGACCTAACAGGTCTTCAAAAAGAAGTCAATAAAAAGCTGAACCTTTCAGCCGATGAGACTCTCAACATTGCTCAAAGCCTATACGAAAAGAAATTTATCACCTATCCACGCACCGGAAGCAAATATATTCCCGAAGATGTATGGGCTGAAATCCCTAATCTCGTAAGAGCTTTACAAGACAGAGATTCCTGCAAACAAGCCATAACCAAAGTAAAATGGGGACGATTCAACAAACGTATGGTGAACGATTTGCGAGTCACCGATCATCACGGTTTATTGATTACAGAGAAAATTCCTTCGGCTTTAAACGCAAAGGAAAACGCCCTTTATGACATGATTGCATTACGGTTGCTCGAAGCCCTTTCTGGCGCTTGTATCAAAGAGATAACTGATGTTTCTTTACAAGCACTGCATTACGATTTCACCGCAAAAGGCAGTAAGGTTTTAGAATCTGGTTGGCGCGCTATTAAGGGAAGTTTCTCCGATGAGGATACCGACCCGATGCAGGATTTACCGGAACTTAGAAAAGGTGATGAAATTAAAATAAACGAAGCTACCGTTTTGGAAAAAACAACTAAAGCGCCCGTACTTTATACGGAAGCAGGACTTTTATCAGCTATGGAAAGTGCCGGAAAGCAGATTGAAAATGCCGAGGAACGCAAAGCTTTACAAAATATTGGTATCGGTACGCCTGCTACAAGAGCCTCCATTATTGAAACCTTGTTTAGCCGTAATTACATTCAAAGGGAAAAGAAATCGTTGATTCCTACCGAAAAGGGATTACAAGTGTATGAATTGGTCAAAGACCGGAAAATTGCAGACGTGGCAATGACCGCCGAATGGGAATTGGCTTTGCAGAAAATCGAAAACAACGAAAGTGATTCAGATGCATTTCAAAAAGAAATGGAAATCTATGCGACAACCATTACCAATGAATTATTGCAAATTTCCATTGTCCAAAACAACCTGCCTAAATTGGTTTGTCCGAAATGTAAAAGCCAGCAACTGATTATTAGAGATAAGATTGTTAAATGTCCTGATGAAGTTTGTAGCTGGGTACAGTTCCGAAATGTTTGTGGGGTACAAATCGGCATTGCTGATATTGAAGGCTTAGTTAACAAAGGTAAAACCTCGCTTATCAAAGGAATGAAAAGCAAAGCCGGAAAGCAATTCGATTCTTATATCGTATTGAATGAGGATTGCAAAACTTCTTTTGAGTTTGCTAATAATAAAAGCTACAAAAAGTAATGGAAAATAAGCCTATTATTAGTCCGATGAAAATCAAGAATCTGATTTATACCATACGAGATAAACAAGTGATATTGGATAGTGATATTGCAAAAATTTACCAAGTGGAAACAAAGGTTTTCAATCAAGCCGTAAAACGAAATGTTGAACGTTTTCCTGAAAATTTTCGTTTTCAATTGACACAAGACGAGTTTGATACGATAAACTTGAGGTCACAATTTGTGACCTCAAGTTTTAATTACGGTGGTAGACGCTATTTGCCTTATGTGTTTACTGAACAGGGAATTGCAATGTTGAGTGCGGTACTTCGATCCGATGTCGCAGTAAAAGTCAGTATCGAAATTATGAATGCTTTTGTAGAAATGCGAAAATTACTGATCAGCAATGCTTCGTTATTTCATCGTTTAAACAAAATTGAGTTGAAGCAATTGGAATCCGATCAAAAGTTTGAAGAAATCTTTAAGGCTTTAGAAAGCGATAAACTTCACAGCGATAAAGGTGTTTTTTATGATGGTCAAATTTTCGATGCCTATACTTTTGTGTCCGATATTATCCGAAGTGCCAAAAGCTCCATTATCTTAATTGATAATTATGTGGATGATACCGTACTGACTTTATTAGGAAAACGGAATGATAATGTAACCGCAACTATCTACACCAAAAACATCAGCAATCAATTAAAGTTGGATTTACAACGGTACAACAGTCAATATCCTCAAATTGAAATTGAGGTTTTTTCCGATGCTCACGACCGTTTTATAATCATAGATCAAACAGAACTCTACCATATCGGTGCATCGCTCAAAGATTTAGGTAAAAAATGGTTTGCCTTTTCGAGAATGGATATTGAAGTTGGTAGGATGCTTGAAATATTAAATAAACAATAAACCCTCCGAATTCGGAGGGTTTATTGTCTGGATGTTAAAAATAATATTATTTATTAATATGTTTTAAACTTGGATTATCTTTTGTGTAATATTCTCCGACGATATGCTCGGAATGTAATAAATCATCTGTTATATAAGATGTTGTATATATTAATTGACTTTTTTTGTTTGGATCAAGTAAATTAACTCTTTGAATTAAAATGTTTTGAAAATTTTGAGCTCGTTCTTTTTCGATACCTTTATCCTCCATATTATCGGCAAAAATAAATCTAGGAAAACGCATGCTCCCTTGTTTAAGGGAAGCAAGATATAATGCAAATCTAGCAGAAATTTTCAAGTAGAAATTGGAGCTAGCGGAAAACTTTTGGTATTGCTTGAACTTTTCCGTATCGTCGGTTTTTAAGTATACTAGATTATTTGAAAAATCAATAATTAAATCCTTTGGCTCAGCACTTGTAAATTCACGTTGTCTTTCAAAATCATTATTAAGAAGATATACTCCTTCTGTTTGAATAGTTGATATAGTTTCCTTTTTAAGATTTTTTTGAATTTTCTGAATAGTTAATATTCTATATTTTAATGACGAAATGTTTTTATCCAAAGTCAGTTTTTCTTCTAGCAATTTCTCAAAAATAGATGCTTGTTCAAGCATAGTTCTAAACTGTAGAATTTCACCTTCTGCTAAACCTTTTTGAAAATTTAATGAATCTAATTTTTCCAATTCAAAAGGTCTAACATCTACAATTGAAGCGTTAACTCTGATTTGCAAATCATTTAGTTCAGAAATATTCTTCTCTAAACTAGACTCAAGTCTAGTTAAATTTTTATTTTTAAATTTCAACAGTTTTTTAGATTCGTCAATTTGAAATTTAATTTCTAGTTGCATTCTTTTAGCTTGTGTTATTCCAAAACTATCATCGGAACTTTGTTTACATAACTTACAATTATGCTCATTATCCGTTTGAATAAGCTTATTTAAACACTCAGGACAATAATCTAAAGGAATATTGCCTAAAAACTCCCGTGTATGCACTGAATTACTTAATGCCCTATATTTGTCATTTAACGCTTCTATAAAAAACTCTGAATCAACTAATTCATTTGACAAAATAGAGATCTCATTCTGCAAATTTACTACTATAATTCTTTTATCAGATGTCTGTTCTTGCAGTTTTTGAAATTCCAATTGATCAGTAGAATGGTAATTAATCTCTTTAATACTACTTCTTATTTGTAAGATCTCTTCATTTAAACTTTTAATCTCAATTTCTTTATTTTGAATTTGGGTGTTTAAATGTTCTTTGTTTAAAGAAAAAGCATTTTGAAAAAATCTTTTCGTTAAACGGATTTCATTTTTGACTTCTTCAAGTTGTTTTTCAGCGTGATAAAGATCTAACTTTAATGTATATAAATCTTGATTATAAACTCCAAGTAATAAATCTGATACCGCCTCACGAGTAGTTTGCTTATCAAATTCTTCATAGAAAAACAATGAACTAGTAGGTGACTCTTGGTCGATATATAATAACCTTAAAATCTGGTGAATTGTTATATTATTTTCCTCTTTAACTTCAGGTAATCCTAACAATTCAAATAGTACATTTGAAAAGCTTCTTTTCTCTGGTGTTGTGTTATATTGGAACTTTTGCCAATATTTATTTGGTGGCGGGTTCTGACTTTCATCATAATCCCCCCAGAAAATGTGCATTGCAATACGTGCATTTATATTGTTAGTTCTGTCACTAATTTCTATATATCGTTTGATTGTTACGATTGTATCATTTGCTAATATTTCTGCAAAAACAACTTGACATTCTCGTGCTTCAGGTACAAAATCATTGAATTCCCCTCCCAAAGCAAAAAAAATAAAATGGGTAATTGTTGACTTTCCACTACTATTGTCACCACAAATAATATTAATTCCGTGATGAAATTTCTCATCATAAGCAACTTCACCATTATTAGTGTAAACAATTAATCTGTTTAAATGTAGATTATTCATCATATTTACTTTCCATTAAATTACTTCTAAATTTTAGACCCTTAGCACCAAATAATGAGATATCGTAAAAGCTCGAAGTAACAATCGTTATTATATTTTTTTCTCGTGCAGATAATTCTCCAACAGATTTAGAATAGTTCTCCAGATGATCTAAAGAATTAATTTTAATAAAATTTTCTAGTAGTGAATCTTTATCAATTATATTATATGAAGCTAGACAAGTAAGTGCTGAAATTTGATATGGTTTGATTTTTTCTAGTGTTTTTCTTTCGTCATAAATCTCTTGATAAGGATTGGTCTTAGTTATATTTAACTGCTTTAGAATTTTCTTAAATTCAATTTCATTTCTTTGGGGCTTAAGTTTAAATATTTCATTTGGAAACAGTAAATAATAATCCCAGATTCTAATTTTATCAGTCTCTATTTTTTCATCAGGGTTAATCTTACTTAGCAAATGAAGCATGCGAAAAATAGTATGATATAAATCAAAAGCATTGTTATATAGTATCATAATCTTTCCAATTTAAATGGCATTTACCGGTTAAAAAATAAATCATACCATAAATATCATTTACGTTATAATTTAGAAAGTTATCAGCTTCGCCTTCTTTATTTAGGACATCTAAAATTGGTTGTATAACCTTTTCTCTCAAAATAATTATCACTTCTGATTTAGGAGCTCTTTCTTCAATTTTTGGAAAAACATAAGTATAGAAATCATTGTCAATTAAAGAAAAAATTTCTACATCTATCTCTTGCTGAGTTTGAAACATTTCACCTTTGACAACTCTTTTAGAATATTTCTCTTTAAAATTTAAAGCTCTTAAAATTTCACGGCTATTAAATCCGGCATCAGTGAGTTTTTTTTCCAAACCTATTCCATCCTGTATTGTGTTATAATTATGGAAATCTTCTATAAATGTTTCATACCGTTGATCACTTAGTACTTCTTCTTGAAGTTTTTCAAATCTCTTTTGCCATTTAGATTTGGCAGTAAGGTATACGTTATCTACTTTGCCAATATTGTTTTGTTGCTCGATAGATGCATCATTCTGAATTTTTTGAGTCATGGATTATAAAGAGACATTACCAGTAATATTCCCAACATTTACTTGTTTTTCAATACTGCCGTTATTCGTTATAGTTTGATGTATGTTTTCGATATTAGTTTGGGAATTTAAAACAAAGCTTTCTAATTCATTTTTGAAATTTATATCTTCATTTAAAATTTCAATTAGTATCGTTTTAATGTCGTTTATCCCCATCTCTTCAATTATTTTATTTTTCTTTTGAAAAGGCGACTTCAATAAATTCCAAATATCTTCTCCTACTTTTCTTGCAGTTCCCTCTCCAATTTTATTAAGGAATGGAGTGATTAGTGTCAAAGCAGTTGTCGCTAATGTAATGTTGTCCATATTGTATAATTAGGTTTGAAAAAATTGATAATTCCTAAGTATACGCAACGCGTATTCCCTATTAGATCGATTATCAATCCGTGTGTTCTCACAAACATACGAATTTAATCCTATCATATTAAGCTTCTCTATGTCAAATCCTGCCTCCTAAAGCCAATCCCTACCACTTCTACAAAAACTCCTACTACCTATGCTAATTTTATCCATCAAGCAAAATCATAAACATTTTAATGTATGGATACACAACAAAAAGACCTGTCGTATTTCAGGTTACGACTGCAAGAATTATTAAATACCAGCTTTCCCGAAAAAGCCCATGATGAAAAATTTATCGATCAACGTTCTTCGTGGGCTGCCAATGCTTATGAAGGTGCTTTTCGTTCTGGAAATCCAGTTGAGCAATGTAATTACATTGCCGAATATATCCTTTTTGAAAACTTACATTTTTCTAAGTTTGACACCGTTTTTCAAGTAGTCAGCAATGAGTTTGATACCAGAATGGCAGACGAAGAGCTACGACCATTTGCCCTAAAAATGTTTTCGGTTTGCGAAGCTATTTTTGAGAATTATAAACTAACTGATGACTTCGCCTACGGTTACGAGTTTGACCTGCTTTACACCGAACTGACCGGAACCATCGCCTTATGGATTGAGGAGCATGGGCTTCAGTAAAAAGCAACATCTCCAACAAAACATTGATGCCCTACGAATTGCTTTTAAGATTGAAAAGGAGAACCGACAAGCCACCGTAGGTGAAAGACTGCTCATGATGCAATACAGCGGATTTGGCGGTCTTAAATTCGTATTGAATCCTGCTCAAAACCCAATAGACATCAATCATTGGAGAAAAACGGAACACGACCTTTTTCCACTTACGCAGGAACTCCATCAACTTCTAAAGGAAAATTCCGAAGACGAAAAGCAATACCGCAGGTATGTGGACAGTATGCGGAGTTCTGTGCTTACCGCATTTTATACACCTCCACAAGTGATTGATGTTATTTCCTCAGCTTTACGAGAAAACGGTTTGGAGATCGATAAATTTCTTGAACCTTCTGCTGGTGTTGGCTCTTTTATAGAATCCTTTTCAGAAAATAAACAGAGGGTTGTTACCGCTTATGAAAAAGATCTACTAACTGGAAAAGTTTTAAAACAGCTTTATCCAGAAAGTGCCATCCGCATTAGTGGTTTTGAAGAAATACCCGAAAAGGAACAAAATAGTTATGACGTCGTAGCTAGTAATATTCCATTTGGGGATACTGCCATATTCGATCTTTCTTATTCACGAAGTAAAAACTCCGTAAAAGAACAAGCCGCCCGAAGCATCCATAATTATTTCTTTTTGAAAGGAACCGATATGCTCCGTGAAGGTGGTTTATTGGTTTTTATAACATCCCAAGGTGTTTTGAATAGTCAGAAAAACGAGCCTATTCGTAGAAGTTTGATGCAAGACAGTAACTTGATCTCAGCCATCCGATTGCCTAATAATCTCTTTACGGATTATGCAGGAACGGAAGTCGGTAGCGATCTGATTATTCTACAAAAGAATACTGGAAAGCAAAGTCTGAGCGAATTTGAAGAACTGTTTTGTCAAAGCCAAATAACGCAATACAATACACCTAGCAATGCTTTGTTTAAAGACAACGCAAGAATTGTACATACCGATGTGAAATTGGATACTGATCCGTACGGAAAACCTGCATTAATCTACACACATAACGAGGCTTTGGTAGGAATTGCCAAAGATTTGAAACAAATACTTTCAGAAGATTTTAGAAAACATTTGAATGTGGATTTATATAAAGGAATTAATGAATCAGATATCCATATTCCAATTAATCCAACGAGTACTCCAACAGTAGAGCCTTTAATCATTCAACAAAAAAGACAAGTCGAATCAAACCTTGTAACTCATCGGGAAAGTAAGCAACAATCAGAACAATTAAGCATTTTTGATTTGTTTGAAAATGCGAATGAACCTGTTATGGTGGCTGTGCAACAGAAAAGAACTGCTCTAACCAAAAGAGCATCAAAACAGAAAAATAATCGTTCGTTAAATACGCAAACTAACCTTTTCAGCGGTGGGATGCAACAGGCATATACACCTCCAAAAAATAATGCACCTTCAAATGGTAGTGTGCAAATAAATAGCAAAGAAGTGAAAATAATAGGTGATTTGTTTTCAGAAGTCAATGGAAACAGTCAAGTGGAAACCCAAGCTATTTCGAACAGCACAATCAACATTATTCCCGATCCAGCTCCATTCAATAGTGAACTACAAACATTCCATCGAAATGATTGCCTTGTGGTAGATAATGGTTGGGTTGGCCATTTGCAAGATGTAGATACATCAAATGATTCCGCCATTTTTCATCCATTGCAATTGTCTTCTTTACAGAAAGCAAGAATCGAAGCCTATATTGAAGTTAGAGATGTTTATCAACAACTTTACACGAAAGAATCCGAGCTTCAGACGGAACACAAAGAAGAGCGGAAAAACCTTAACGATTTATATGATGCCTTTGTCAAGAAGTACGGAAATCTCAACAGTGTCGATAATATCAAACTCATTAAAACAGATAGTGCTGGTAAAGAAATACCCTATTTAGAACGTGTGGTTGGCGGTGTTGTACACAAAGCGGATATATTTCATCAACCTGTAAGTTTTTCTATCACAACATTGACTACCGATAATCCCGATGAAGCCTTAGCTGCATCGTTGAATAAATATGGTAGTGTGGATTTGGATTATATGTCCGAAATCAGCAATATATCTACCGACACGTTGCAAGAAGTTTTACGTGGACGTATTTTTTACAATCCGCTCCAAAAGGAATATGAAATAGTTGAGCGTTGGATCTCAGGTAATGTGGTTGAGAAAGCTCAAAAAGTAAAAACCTATTTGGAAAACAATCCGCAAGATACTCAGGCTAAAGAAAGTTTAGCGGCTTTGGAAGAAGCCCGTCCAAGACCTATTGAATTTGAAGAGCTAGATTTCAACCTTGGTGAACGCTGGATTCCCACAGGGATTTATGCACGTTTTGCTTCACATATTTTCGATACCAACGTACGGATTCATTACGCAGAAAGCAGTGACGATTTCAATATAAAATGTGATCAGAAAAATGTCCATATATGGGATAAATATGCTGTGAAATCTGAAAGTCGAACCTTTGATGGTATTGCTTTGCTTAAACACGCGCTGGTCAATACCACGCCTGATATCACCAAGAAAATATTCATTGATGACAAGGAAGTTAAGGTACGAGATATGGAAGCCATACAAATGGCAAATACCAAAATTGATGAAATTAGAACTGCTTTTTCCGATTGGCTACACGCTCAAAACGATGAGTTTAAAAACCGGCTGACTCAACAATACAATGATACGTTTAACTGTTTTGTACGTCCGAAATATGACGGAAGTCATCAAGAATTCCCCGGATTAGACCGTAAAGCATTAGGTATTGAGGACTTGTATTCCAGTCAAAAGGATGCCGTTTGGATGATAAAACTCAATGGAGGTGCCATCTGTGACCACGAAGTAGGTGCTGGAAAAACATTGATTATGTGTACCGCAGCGCAAGAAATGAAACGTTTGGGAATGGCACACAAGCCTATGATCATGGGATTAAAAGCCAATGTTCATGAAATTGCAGAAACCTATCGAAAAGCTTATCCACACGCTAAAATACTATATCCAGGGAAAGAAGATTTTACACCACAAAAACGCCAACGAATTTTTGGAGATATAAAAAATAATGATTGGGATTGTGTCATATTAACCCACGACCAATTTGGAATGATCCCCCAATCTACCGAAATGCAAAAGGAAATTCTGCAAGCAGAACTGAACAGCGTGGAAGATAACCTTTCCGCTCTGGAAGCACAAGGCAAAGAAATTTCGAGAGGAATGCTCAAAGGAGTAATTATCAGAAAGCAAAATCTGGAAGTGAAACTCAAAACATTGGAACACGATATTGAAAACCGAAAGGACGATGTAGTCGATTTTAAAATGATGGGAATTGATCATTTGCTGGTAGATGAAAGCCATCGTTTTAAAAATCTGATGTTCAATACCCGCCACGATCGAGTTGCCGGATTGGGCAATATGCAGGGAAGCCAAAAGGCAATGAACCTGCTTTTTGCCATCCGTACCATACAAGAACGTACCGGAAAGGATCTAGGTGCAACCTTCCTTTCGGGTACCACCATCAGTAACTCGTTAACGGAATTGTATCTTTTGTTCAAATACTTGCGTCCACAAGCTTTGGAAAAACAGGGCATCAATTGTTTTGATGCTTGGTCGGCTATTTATGCTCGAAAAACAACCGATTATGAATTTTCGGTCGCTAACAATATTGTACAAAAAGAGCGTTTCCGCTACTTTATAAAAGTACCGGAATTGGCACAATTCTATTCAGAAATCACAGATTACCGAACGGCAAAGGATATTGGTATTGACCGTCCTGAAAAAAAAGAAATATTATACAATATCCCACCAACTCCACAGCAGGAAGTCTTCATTAAAAACTTGATGGAGTTTGCTAAATCGGGTAATGCTACTTTACTTGGAAGAGCACCGCTTTCTCCAAACGAAGAGAAAGCAAAGATGCTGATTGCAACGGATTATGCCCGTAAGATGTCATTGGATATGCGAATGATTAGTACTAAATATGACGATCATCCCGATAGCAAAGCTTCTCATTGTGCCGCAAAACTTGTGGAATATTACACTCGTTTTAATGCACAAAAAGGAACACAATTCGTTTTCTCGGATTTGGGGACTTACAAACCCAACGAATGGAATGTGTATTCAGAAATCAAAAGAAAACTCGTAGAAGATCATGGTATTCCAGCACAGGAAATTCGATTTATACAGGAAGCGAAGACTTATAAAATGCGAAAAGAGTTCATCAATGCTATGAATGATGGGAAAATACGAGTATTGTTTGGCTCTACCGATATGTTGGGTACAGGCGTCAATGCGCAGAAAAGAGCCGTTGCCGTTCATCATCTGGATACACCTTGGCGACCAAGTGATCTTGCCCAACGAGATGGACGAGCAGTTCGCAAAGGCAATGAAATTGCAAAGCATTTTGCAGGCAATAATGTCGATGTAATCATCTATGCCGTAGAAAAATCATTGGATAGTTATAAGTTCAATTTACTCTACAATAAACAACTTTTTATAGATCAACTAAAATCCAATCACCTCGGTAAACGTACCATTGACGAAGGTAGTATGGATGAAAAATCGGGAATGAATTTCTCGGAATATGTAGCAATTCTCTCGGGCAATACCGACCTGTTGGATAAAGCGAAATTAGAAAAACAGATAGCAGGGTTGGAAAGTGAAAAACAGGCTTTCAATCGTTCGAAGTTTAGTTCGAAACATAAATTGGAAGATAGTTCCGCTATGCTTAATGGTGCGCAATCCCGTTTGGAACGCATGAGTCTTGATTGGCAAAATTTACAGCAACGTGTACAAAAACGTTCAGACGGTACAATTGCAAATCCAATACAATTGAACGGTTTATCGCCCAATGCGGATGTAAAACAAATTGGAGCTAAGCTCAACCAACTTGCGGATAAATCTCGAACTGGAGGCGACTATCAGGAAATCGGCAGTCTATACGGTTTTCAATTATTGGTTAAAACCGAAATGTCGGAAAAAGAGGGTGTAGACATCCGATTGAATCGTTTTTTGATCCAAGGTGAAGGAAACATCAAGTACACGTACAATAATGGTGTCATTGCTAAAGACCCTCAAACCGCTACTATGAATTTCTTAAATGCTTTGGATAAATTGCCCAGCTATATTGAGCAAGAACAAAAGAAAATTGTTGAACTGAAAAAGGATCTACCCGTTCTTCAAGAAATAGTTAATGGAACTTGGTCTAAAGAAGGTCGTTTGAGCGAGCTCAAAACTGAATTAGCAGCGATTGATCGAAAAATACTATTGTCTATTGCTCCTGAATCTAAAGAAGAACGGGTTGAAACTGTTAAAGCCGATATTCCAGAAAAAAACACTGTTCGAATAAAGGCAATGTGACTTACTTTTCATCCTGTTCGTCCATCTTCTTAATAAGCCCTTCTCGTAGAGAATCAAGAAATTTTGTACGGTTTACTTTACGATTTTTCAGTTCTAAATAAGTGTGGTAAAAATCACCCAGATCAACATTAAAAGCACGTTCAAATGTTTTGGTAATAATTTTAATATCTGTATTTCCATTGTTAAATACACCTTGCGAATGCAATGCGTAAATCAATTCTATCATTGCTGCTTTGCTACCTGTCCAATTTAATCTTGGCAGGTCTGTCAAGAAGTCGAGCTGGTCTATCTTGTTTTTATAGAGTTGGTCTTCGATATAAACCTGTATCAAATCATTTGCCATTATCTTGGCTACTTTGTAATCGTGAGATGTTGAGAAAGTATAATCAGTTTCAAAATAATAGGTGTCTAACCAAAGCTTTACATCGTGCTTACCACGTACAAAAAACTTCTCGTCAACATAAGAATTATTGCTACGGTAATACTTATAAAATTCTAGGTTACGATCAAAAAATCTTTTGAGCTTCTTGAGTTCTTTGTTAAGATATTTCCTTACGGGCTTTGCTCCATACGGTTTCCTCGTTTCAATTTTGTAAATGGTATTATAGTAAATAAGTTTTGAGACAATAACTGGCTTCTGATGTTTAAAAAAATGAATTTCTTCATCGACACTCTCAAATCCGTTTTTTTGAACGTGTTCCTTTACTCCAGAAAGACAGTTCACAATGAAATGTATAATAGCCTCTGATCTTTGTAGAGGGCAATCGACTTCAATCTCTAATTCATTGATAGCTGTTTCAAGTTTATTTAGTGTTTCGTTGTAAAATTTTTTCATTTGGTTACTTTGATGTCTATATTTGGGTTAGAGAAAAAACTAAACTTTATAATTTTTAGGCGATATCATATCTAATGATTTTTTTAGGAGTTATCATTAGTGCCTTTTTTCAATAGGTCTGCTTTTTACTTAATAGGGTTAAAAGAGTATTCAGAAATTGTTCTAATAAACATTCCTGAACACTCTTTTTTTATTCCTCTTACTACCCTTCCAAGAGAAAGGCAACTATAGATATAGGGATTTACTTTGCCAACTTCAATATTCTGTAAGCCCCTCTTGCTACAATTACAAATACAATAGCTCCAATAATCAAATCTGGATAACTTGAATTGAGCCAATTAACTAAAAGACCAGCAACAATAACTCCCGAATTGATAATGACATCATTTGATGTGAATATCATCGAAGCCTGCATATGCGCTTCTTTACTTTTGTTCTTTTGTAAAAGATAAAGGCAAAATACGTTTGCAATCAATGCTAAAACTGAAACGACAATCATTGTCTTGAAATCGGGCATAGCTTCAATTCCCATAAAACGTCTGATCACTTCAACGAAACCTACAATAGCAAGTAAGACTTGGAAGTATCCTGCAAATCTGGCGATGTTGTTTTTTAGGGCGATTGTTCCCCCCACAGCTATTAAAGCCAATGCGTAAACGACACTGTCCGCAAGCATATCCAAGCTATCGGCTATCAATCCCATTGAACCTGAAAAAATACCGAATAACATTTCCAATCCAAAGAACAGGAAGTTGATAATCAACACGATCCAAAGTAATTTCCGTTGCTTGTTGCTTGTATCTGTTTCAACAACAAAATTGCTTTTTTCAGTTGAAACCAATGTCGTATTTAGGTTCAGTGTTCCCAAAGCCAAAAAAATTGGCTCTGGGTTTCCATTGTGATAAACGTCCAATTTTCTATTGGCTATATCAAATTCCAATCCTTTTACCGTATCAAAGTCTTGCAGTTTCATACGGATTAATTGCTCCTCGCTTGGGCAATCCATTTTAGTTATATTGAATATGGTTTTTTCCATTTGTTTTAAAGCTTGAATTTTATTCCTCCGTTAATCACAAATCCGTCCAAAGGTGCATAAATGTCTTTAAAAACCGGATTGGTTATTGTTCCTGTATAAATGCTACCAAAGCGTGTTTGTCGGGTGTCAAGGAAGTTTTCAAAGTTGATGTACAGAGAAAATCTTTCCCAAATCTTTTCAGCCATAAACCCGGTAATAAAGTAACCTTTGCCCGTAGTTCCATTATTCAGTTTTTGAGGACTGAAATAATAGGCTTCCAGACCAACTTTCCATTTGTCTTCTATTTCATACATCAGGATGGAATTAATGCGGTGCTTTGGCGTTAACGGGCTTTCTACAGTCATTCCATTTTGGTTTAATCGAGCATCTGTATAAGTGTATCCCAAAAATAATTTCAGGTCATCGTAACCAATTTTAATATTGGTTTCTGTTCCTTTAGTATGAATATAACCTGGAGAATTAACGAACTGATACAGATTTGCAGAGGGGTTTTCAAGTAACAAGGGATTATCCAGATAGGTGTAAAAGAACAATTGGTTTATGCTAAATGACCAATCTTCCCCAATGTAGGTGCGGTAATTGATGTCTGCATTTGCTCCATAACTTTTTTCCAATTTATTGATTTTGTTGTCAATAGGCATTACATTTTGATATTGTAGGCGTTCGCTTTCTTCTGTAAAAATGGTTGGTGTTTTATACCCAAATCCACCTCCAATACGTGAAGTCAATCCGTTTGCAATCTTAAACAATGCAGATACTCTTGGCAAAAATACAGCTCCGTAATCTATCACGTAATCCGTTCTTAAACCCGCTTCTAATTGAAGCCAATCAGTAGCCTTAAAAGAATTTTGAACGAAAGCTCCGAATGTGTTTTGGCTGTAATCCCTCAACGGAAATGCAGTAATCTGCTTTTCTTTAAAATTGTCTGTCCAAATATTGACCCCGGCTACCCATTCCGATTTTTCTGTACTGTTGGTATAATTTGCTTCTGTAAAAGTTGCGGTTTGTGTTCCCTCAAACTGATAGTTGGGAATTGTTGTATTTCGGTTAAAATAACTCACGCTGTTTTTAATTTGAAAAGAACTTTTTTCATTAATCAAATGGTCGAAAACAAATTGAGTGGAATAGCGTTGTGTTTTATTTTTCTCGAAATACTGATGCGTGTTATCTCCTTTACCTTTGATGTAAAGCATATCACCTCCCAAACGGTTTTCGATAGTTGTATTGACACCGAAATTCATTTTTGTTTTATCATTGAAATAAACAAACAATTTAGGGTTCAGTACAAAACGTTCAAATTTTGGAATGGCAGAAAAACCAATTTTTGCAGGGTCGTAAGCTCCGTTTCTATTATGCGAAGCAAATATGGTTGTTCCGATTTTCTTAAACTTCTGTCCGTAAAAACCGTTGATGTCTAAACCTCCTCCTGATGTTCCGTTTAAATGAAAACGCAAATCCCTTTCTTCCGTTGGTGTCTTGGAAATCAGGTTTACCAAACCTGCTATTGCTCCACCACCATACAGCGTAGATGTAGAACCTTTAATAACTTCAACCTGCTTTAAGTCAAGCGGTGGAATTTGCAACAAACCTAATCCGCTTGAAGCACCTGAATAAATGGGGAAACCGTCTTTCAGGATTTGTGTATATCTTCCATCAAGTCCCTGAATACGAATACTTGCATTGGCACTGGTAGGCGAAGTGGTTTGTACGTGAATACCTGTGCTTTCCGCTAAAAGCATACGAATATCTCCCGGTTTCATATTACCTTTTTCACCCAATTCCTCACTTCCAATAAATTCGATACGGGTAGGAATATTCTGTATGCTTCTTGT
>JAHAYQ010000226.1 GCA_018384465.1 Myroides sp.
AAGTAAATTAAGTAAGAAATTTAAAGTTACCACAGATTCAAAACACAATTATTTAATTGTTGACAATGTACTTAATCGGAACTTTGCTCCAACCGAACCTTTACAAGTTTGGGTGTCCGACATCACTTATATTCACAATACATCTTATAAAAAAAATCACATGGATTAGAAAATTTCGATTTAATGAAAATACGATAAAAGTTTGTTTGTAAAAGCTAGAAACCAAAGACTAATTATTTAATATTTAAAAAAAACATTAAAATATAATAGGATATTTAAAATTTATAAATATCTTTGTAGAGAATTTATTTAAGGCTTTTAATATTCGCCTCTTCTGATAAAGTTAAATTTACAATTTTCTCTCTCAGTTTTGACCTTCATCACTTGCCATTTTATTTTTTAAATGAGATTTCATCGGCACATCTAATATGCATTAATAACCAGCACAAATTAGATACAACATTTCACAATAAGAAAAAATAACAATAAAATCATACAGACCTATTTAGGTTCTAACTTTTGTTTCTTACATGCATTTTGAAACGTTATTTAGAATATTCATTCATATTACAGTGCGAGCATAATTAGGATTTGTAAATTATAAGACATCAGTACGATAGCTTATCAATTGATATGTTTTTAAATTTTATACATGTTTACAATTTAAAACTTTCAACTATACAATAACAATTACTTTACCGCTTGTGTACAGAACGGAAATTGTAAATAAAATCGGTTTTCCGATACAAATAATCATGGATTTTAAACAATTAAATATTATACCTTCAATTATGAAAGCTGTACAAACAGCTGGATATACAAAGGCTACAGAAATACAATATCAATCGATACCACATATACTTAATGGGCACGATCTTATAGGATGTGCACAAACAGGTACAGGTAAAACAGCATCTTTTGCTATCCCAGTATTACAATTACTAGATAAACAAAAGATTAAAAGCAAAGGAATCCGTTCGCTGGTATTGACCCCAACTAGAGAATTAGCCGTACAAATAAGTGAAAACTTTAAAACATACGGACAACATTTAAATATCAAACACTTAGCCATTTTTGGAGGTGTTCCTCAAAGCAAACAAGTAAAAGCATTAAATGCAGGTATTGACATATTAATTGCTACACCTGGGCGCCTATTGGACTTAATCTCTCAAGGTTACATTAATTTAGCACATATTGAAATATTGGTACTAGATGAAGCTGATCGTATGCTAGATATGGGATTTGTAAATGATGTAAAAAAGATACTTACAAAAGTACCCGCAAAAAAACAAACACTTTTTTTCTCAGCAACAATGCCAGAGGAAATAAGAAAATTTTCTCAATCGATTCTTAAAGAACCCATCGAAATTAACGTTACGCCTGTATCCTCAACAGCAGAAACTGTAAAACAGTCTGTTTATTTTGTAGAGAAGAATGAGAAATTCGATTTATTAGTTCAAATTCTTGATGATAAGAATATTAATCGTTCGTTAGTTTTTGCAAGAACAAAACATGGTGCCGATAAATTAGTTAAAAGCTTATTATTGTCTGGAATTCATGCAGCTGCAATACATGGTAATAAGTCGCAAAATGCAAGACAACGTGCATTAGATGACTTTAAAAGTTCTAAAATACGAGTACTTATAGCAACAGATATTGCGGCTAGAGGTATTGATATTGATGAATTACCGCATGTAGTTAACTATGAACTACCAGACGTTCCAGAAACATATGTTCACAGAATAGGTAGAACAGGTCGTGCTGGATACAACGGTACAGCAGTTTCATTCTGTGATCGCCACGAAAAGAAAGAGTTACAAAGCATACAAAAACTAATTGGCTTTAAAATGGCTGTCGCAGTCCAGTAAAGCATATTAATTAAATACAAAAAATATGGCAGAATCTTTCACTAAAAAAGAAAATACCAAGAAAAAAATAAAAAGATCAAAAGACAAGCAACTTAGAAGAGACTATCGTAAAGAGAATAATAATAAGGGCAAAAATCTTGAAGATATGATTGTTTATGTTGACGTAAATGGCCATTTTACAGCTGTTCCGCCACATCTACAGAATAGAGATGCTGACTTAGCAAAAGCTAAA
Organism: Myroides sp.; assembly: GCA_018384465.1. Classification (GTDB taxonomy): domain Bacteria; phylum Bacteroidota; class Bacteroidia; order Flavobacteriales; family Flavobacteriaceae; genus Flavobacterium. The sequence goes on from JAHAYQ010000226.1 coordinate 2,101, forward strand.
AAAGCGCAAGAATCGGCCGCTGGTCATAACGATGAATTCACGGGAACTGTAAATTATATAAGTGATAAAGGTTTTGGTTTTATTACCGAAGATGAAACAGGTGAAAGTGTCTTTTTTCATATAGGTCAACTTACCCAAACTTTTGAAAAAAACAATAAAGTAACATATAAAAAAGAATTAGGTGCGAAGGGTTACCAAGCAGTTGATTTAAAAAAATAATAAATTAAATAAATACAAGAATGCAAGAAGGTACAGTAAAATTTTTCAATGAAACTAAAGGATTTGGTTTTATTTCTCAAACAAATGGTAATGATGACGTATTTGTTCACAACTCAGGTTTAATGGATAACGTACGTGAAAACGATAACGTAACATTTGACATTGAGCGCGGACAAAAAGGTCTTATGGCTGTTAACGTTAGAAAAAAATAACCCAAAAGGTTTATATATTGAAGGCATGTAATTTTTTTACATGCCTTTTTTTTGTTTAAATTTTATACAAGATCGAATTTATATTCATCCCAGCTCCTACTGATGCTAAAAGTATAACATCACCTGATTCTAGTTTATGATTTTCTAATTCATTGTGTAAGACCATACATAGTAAGCTAGGTACTGTAGCTACAGAACTATTACCTAACGTACTAATTACCATAGGCATAATATGATCTGGAATAGGGTAATCATAAAGTTTATAAAATCTCTTTAAAATTTCTTCATCCATCTTTTCATTAGCTTGGTGAATGATTATTTTCTTTAAATCTTTGATTTTAACGTCTGCTTTATCAAGACACATTTTCATAGCAGAAGGTACATTTGTCAAAGCAAATTCATAAATCTTTCTACCATTCATTTTCAAATATTTTGTTGAACATTCCTTGTCTTTATTATTTGATGTCCCAAAATATAAATAATCTAATTCTTCTAACGTATGAGATGCTGAAATATGAGAGAGAATACCTTTATCTTCCTCTGTAGCTTCTATAACTACAGCTCCTGCACCGTCTGAATATATCATCGTATCTCTGTCATGTTCGTCAACTACGCGAGATAATGTTTCTGCTCCAATTACTAAACATCTTTTTGCTAATCCCGATTTTATAAATGAATTGGCTTGAATAAATGCTTCAATCCAACCTGGGCAACCAAATAATAAATCGTAAGCAACACAAAAATTATTTTTAATTTTCAATCTATTTTTAACTCTTGCGGCCAAACTAGGAACACAATCCATTTGGTTACTAGAATAATGTACATCACCAAAATTATGAGCAAAAATGATGTAATCTAAAGATTCAGGATCGATCTGTGCATCTTCGATAGCCTTTTGAGCTGCAATAAATCCTAAATCAGATGAAACTTGAGAATTGTTCGCATATTTTCTTTCAGATATACCAGTGATTAGTTGAAGTTTTTTTTGAATAATTTGATTATTGTCCTTTAAGACTGAACCATTTATATCTAAAAAAATGTGATTGTTAAAGTGAGAATTAGTAATCTTTAATGATGGAATACAATTACCTGAGCCGATAATTTTACTAGTCATGAATCTTTATTATTTTAATAGATCGAAATTACAAAAAATTATTTGTCATAACCACTAAAAAATACAAGATGTAAAACTTAGTATATACAAAATCGTATTTTTTGAAATAATACCAGCTAATAAAACGGGTTTAAATGTAAAACTTAGTATATTGGATAGAACGGATAAAGTGAACCACTCGCAGCGGATGAAAGTGAGCATAGTAAAGTAGGTGCTTAAAATCGATTCATCTG
>JAHAYQ010000231.1 GCA_018384465.1 Myroides sp.
ACTTTGGTTAATTGCTGACCAATAAAAATAGATATAATTGCTGGTGGCGCTTCGTTTGCTCCTAAGCGGTGATCATTAGATGCTGAAGCGATAGATGCTCGCAATAATTCTTCATAATTAGCAACAGCTTTTATGGTATTTATAAAAAATGTTAAGAATTGTAAATTACTGTTTGGTGTTTTTCCTGGTGCTAAAAGATTTACTCCTGTATCGGTAGCTAACGACCAGTTGTTGTGCTTTCCTGAACCGTTAACTCCTTTAAATGGTTTTTCGTGAAACAACACTTTAAAATCATGACGTTCAGCAACTTTTTGCATCACGTCCATCAATAATGAATTATGATCTACAGCTAAATTGGTTTCTTCAAAGATCGGAGCCAACTCAAACTGATTAGGAGCTACTTCGTTATGACGTGTTTTTACCGGGATACCTAAAAGCATACATTCGTTTTCTAAATCACGCATATAATTTAGAACACGTGTAGGGATCGATCCAAAATAATGATCTTCTAACTGTTGACCTTTTGCAGAAACGTGTCCTAACAATGTTCTACCTGTTTGAAGTATATCAGGGCGCGAAGCAGCTAAAGCCGCATCAATAAGAAAATATTCTTGTTCCCAACCCAAAGTAGGCGTTACTTTTTTTACATTTTTGTCAAAGAATTTAGCTACTTCGGTAGCAGCTTCGTCAATTGCTAATAAAGCGCGCAATAAAGGTGCTTTGTTATCTAAAGCCTCCCCAGTGTACGATACAAAAACAGTAGGAATACACAAAGTTGTTCCAAAGATAAAAGCCGGTGATGTTGGATCCCAAGCAGTATATCCGCGTGCTTCAAAAGTATTTCGGATACCACCGTTTGGAAAAGAAGAGGCATCTGGTTCTTGTTGTACTAATAACGATCCACTAAATTTTTCAACAGGATCTGATCCATCAAAGGATGTTTCAAAAAAGGCATCGTGTTTTTCTGCTGTAGTACCAGTTAAGGGTTGAAACCAGTGTGTGTAATGAGTTACTCCTTTGCTCATTGCCCATTCTTTCATGCCTAATGCAATGTAATCTGCCATGCGGCGATCAATTTTTACACCGTAATCCATTGCAGCTCTAACCGCCTTGTATGCTTCAGGAGTTAAATGCTGACGCATAGATTTATCATTAAATACATTGCTTCCAAAAATCTCTGATTTTTTACCAAGTTTAGGAACGCTTACCGGTTTACGGTTACTTGCTGCTTTTAAAGCTTCAAAACGAAAAGTTGCCATTGGATATATTTTGTGTTGTTTGATGAAGCAAAAATAAAAAAAATGTTTTTACCAAAAACAAAACACCCCCTAAAATTTAGGGGGTGTTTAAAAAAAATCTTATTATTTTTTAATTTGCAGTGTTTTTATTGAAGCATTTTCTAAACCTAAGGCCGAAATAGTAGCGTTATAATCACTAAAGTTCATTTTTTGTTTAAAAGCTCCAGGCACAACAACTACTCTAAAAGTTTGTCTATATACAAATTCGTTATACTCTGCATTTGATAATTCATTCACCGGGAAATTGGCGCTTAAATATACTTTTACGTCATATCGAGTAAAGTCGTAATCATAAGTAACCATATCACCTGCCCCTAATGGGTAAGAAACCGGAACTAATGTCCAACTGTTGCCTTGCCATCTATATACTAATACGTTATCACCATTGTACAACGGAGTTGTAAAATTCCAAGTGGCAGAATAGGTGTAAGCATCTTCTTGGGTGCTTAAAGTTTCGTTACTTAACTCAAAAACCTGATTATATTGATCATAATAATGATCATCATAATACTCTTCAATAGTACAGCTTTGCAATGATGCCAAACTTACGAATGCTGTTAAAAGTAATGCTATCTTTTTCATAATATATAGTTTTAAATATTTTTAATCATTGATATTTTTCTTAAATCATTAACCGTGCCAAAATTGATTACCATGATGTAATTTTATACTTTTCGAAGCAACAAAAAAAAACAAACAACTAAATATCAACAACTTATTTAAAATTAGATTTTAACAAATGATTCTATAACCTCATCATCATTGCCATCACCGTCAACATCGATAAGGCGTTTTAATTTAAGAGTAGTATTTGATTTTTCTATAATCGTTCCTCCTTGGAAAAAATTAGATCCGAAAAATTTTAATTCATTATTTATTACATTATATGAACCATAATATTTTTCTGACGAGCAAGGTGATTCTGGTGTTGAATCTGGTTGAATATCAGATTCGTAATAGTTTACAATTTCAAAAGAATTAAATTCATTTAATTGTAAATAATCGTTTCCGCAAGATGTATGACCATCATATGGTATATTTTCATTATTTATGCTTATTTGTGAAGGCATCCATTTGCCTACCAACACATCTACTTCTTTATCATCATCGCACGCCACTATTATTGACGAAATTGCTAAAACTGCTAAAATCTTTCTCATAATTTTTAGATAGTTACTCCTAAATAGTTACTTGGTGTAATTTGTTTTAATTCGTTTTTAACCTCATCATTCACTTGCAAAGAATCAATAAACGCATGAATAGATTGTTGGTTAATAACATTATTTGTACGGGTAAGATCTTTTAAGGCTTCGTACGGATTAGGATATGCTTCTCTGCGCAAAATAGTCTGTATAGCTTCTGCTACCACTGCCCAGTTTTTTTCTAAATCTTGAGCAAACTGTGCTTCGTTTAACAACAATTTATTCAGTCCTTTTAAAGTAGCTTCAAAAGCAATAAGGGTATGTCCAAAAGGTACACCAACATTTCTTAAAACGGTGCTATCGGTTAAGTCGCGTTGTAAACGAGAAATAGGTAATTTAGCTGCTAAATGTTCAAAAATTGCGTTGGCTATTCCTAAGTTTCCTTCTGAATTTTCAAAATCAATTGGGTTTACTTTATGTGGCATGGCAGAAGATCCTACTTCGCCTGCTTTTATTTTCTGTTTGAAATATTCCATGGAAACGTACGTCCAAATGTCACGATCTAAATCAATAATAATATTATTAATTCGCTTTAAACCGTCAAAAAAGGCTGCAAAATGATCGTAATGTTCAATTTGAGTTGTTGGGAAAGAATGTTTTAAGCCTAAAACACCTTCTACAAAGTTTTCACCAAATAATCTCCAATCATTCTGTGGATAAGCAATTTTATGAGCATTAAAATTTCCTGTTGCGCCGCCAAATTTGGCTGCAAAAGGAATGTTATTTAATAATCGTAATTGCTCTTCTAAACGAACAACAAAAACTAAAATTTCTTTTCCTAAACGTGTTGGCGACGCAGGTTGACCGTGCGTTCGAGCTAACATTGGCACATCTTTCCACTCAATACTTAATTCTTTTAACTTATTGATTAAAGTTAAAAAAGTAGGCATATATACCTTTTCAAAAGCATCTTTCGTAGATAATGGAATGGCCGTATTATTGATATCTTGTGACGTTAAGCCAAAATGGATAAACTCTTTATACTCTTGTAATCCTAATTGATCGAATTTATGTTTGATAAAATACTCTACAGCTTTTACATCGTGATTTGTGGTTCTTTCGGTGTTTTTAATCCAAAGGGCATCATCTGTAGAAAAATCGGTATAAATTTTACGTAAATCTGCAAACAAATCCTTTGATACAGTAGATAATTGCGGTAAAGGTAATTCGCACAACGCAATGAAGTATTCAATTTCAACCAGTACACGGTATTTGATGAGTGCTTCTTCCGAAAAAAAATCTGCTAATGGAGCTGTTTTTGATCTATAACGTCCGTCTATAGGCGAAATAGCATTTAATTCTGTCAACATAAATAGATTGAATATTTATTAAGGAACAAATATACTGAGGTTTTAGAGTTAAAAAAAACTTATTTTTTAAAAGAATCCCCCAAACATATCAAATATTATTGGGGGACAATTTTAATTTTTAAACAAAAAATATTTATGACTTACTCCATTCTAAAATTGAGGTTCTGTTCATTTTTACATAATCGTCGTTACCTGCTTTTTCAGCGGCAGATAAGGATTGCTTGGCTGTTTC
>JAHAYQ010000277.1 GCA_018384465.1 Myroides sp.
CTATTATAAATTATAGCAAATTAGAATATAGAATCAATAATAATTTTACAGATGCAGGCACAGAATTATTCTTGGAAATCCCAGTAAAATTTGAATATAACATTCCGCTTAACGATAATTTTTATATAACTCCAAAAGCGGGTTTAAATTTCAGTGCTTTTCTAAATTCTGAACAACGATACTATCAAAACTATTTTTACCAAGGAGGGAGTTATGAAACTACAATTCAAACGCAACCTCTCTCTCTGGGTGGAATTATAAATGTAGAAATCAATTATAAAACACCAAAAGGAGTTTTTGGTTTAAATGCAGGTTATAGTACTACGTTAAACAATGTTTATCATATAGACCACATAAATGTTGATTCTGATTTCTGGTTTTCTCAATCTTTAAAAAGAAAATATTTAACAGTAGGTTTAAAATTCACTCCTAATAAATAAAAATCATGAAAAAAATAATAAGTTTAAGTTTTCTATTTGTTTTTGCATTAAACTCATGCAATAATGATGACAACATATCATTGCAACCAGAAAACACCATAGAAAATACCATTAAAGGCAAATGGTTTTACTATGCTGAAGAAGAATTAGATGAGCATGGAAACATAGATGCCTTTTGGGATTTAACAGAAAAAGAATGTAATTCGGGATTTATAGTATTTCAAGACAATAATGTTAAACTAGAAGAACATGCTGATCTGGACGAAGATTGTGAAAAATATGAAATTCCCGGCGTATGGCAATACGATAAAGTTACAAATACTTTAACTATAGTTGATGAAGAAGACGATTATATAGTAAAAGGAACTTTAATTAATGTTAATACGCAAGAGTTAAGAATTAAATTAATACAACAAGGAGATGATACCGATTTTGAAGATTGGAATACACATTTAGTGTTTAAAAAAGCACTGTAGATAGATTGTAATAAATGTATTTCACAACTATAACTAAATGAAATTTATAAAAAAATACAGAACAGCAATTCTGGGTATTACAGGTACCCTTTTGATCATTATTGGTTTATACCTAGAATACTTTGCAGACTAACTTTTAAGCGGTACGTTTATCGTTTAAAAAACACGTTAGGTTTAACTTAAAACCACGCGTGCTTTTGATCAATACCACGTTAGGTTTTGCTGCAAACCACGTCTGCTTTTTATGAAAAGCAGACGTGGTTTTTATTTTTACCGCAGATTACTTTTTTCGCCAAAAATTACAGCGATGAAAAAGAGATCGCACTTAAAAAAAGAAAATCCTCTAAATTCTTCTATTTTTTTATTTAAAATCATTATAAATTAACTTCAAACACTTCAAAACCTAAACAAATCAAAAGATTTGGGTTTTTTATACGCTACTAAAAATTTATATTTGAGGATTAAAAGATAAAAAGTACTAATCGCTATGCAATCAAATCAGTTAGATTTAATTCCAATCCTGATGCAGCTTGGGCTGGCAGCAGGTTTTGTTGCTATAACCATTTTGGTTTCGGGTTTTTTGGGTCCTAAAAAAGCTTCCCAAAACAAAGATGTAAATTTTGAGTGCGGTGTAGAATCATTTGGTAATGCCCGTGTACCTTTCAATGTACGTTATTTCTTAGTTGCCATTCTATTTGTTTTGTTTGATGTAGAAGTAATCTTTATGTATCCATGGGCGGTAAATTTTCTTGAATTAGGCTGGGAAGGATTAGCAAAAATGGGCATTTTTATGTTCCTATTAATTATAGGATTATTGTACGAGTTCAAGAAAAAAGGATTAGAGTTTGAATAAACGATTAAATATTATGAGTAATTCATCTAACATAAAACAAGTTCCTGCACCCGAAGGTTTTTCTGGCGAAGGATTTTTTGCAACAAAATTAAGCGAAGTGGTGGGGTTGGCGCGCGCTAACTCTATGTGGCCTTTGCCTTTTGCTACGTCTTGTTGCGGTATTGAATATATGGCAACCATGGCAGCTACTTACGATATTGGTCGATTTGGATCAGAACGTATGAGTTTTTCTCCACGCCAAGCAGATATGCTTTTGGTAATGGGAACCATCGCTAAGAAAATGGCTCCGATTTTACGTCAGGTCTACGAACAAATGGCAGAACCTAAATGGGTTATTGCCGTGGGTGCTTGTGCTAGTACGGGTGGTGTTTTTGATACCTATTCGGTTTTACAAGGCATTGACAAAGTGATTCCGGTTGATGTATATGTACCAGGTTGTCCGCCAAGACCTGAACAAATTTTAGACGGAATTTTAGAGCTGCAAAACATCGTTAAAAACGAATCGGTTCGCCGTAGAAGCAGCGATGAATACAAAGATTTATTAAACTCATACAACATCAAATAAAATGAGCTTAACAAACGAAATCATTCAGCAAACATTAAGTCAAAAGTTTACGCCAAAGGTAGAGAACTTTCATATCCTACACGATATGTTGGCTTTTGAAGTTAAGAAAGACGCATCGTTCGAAGTGATTAAATTCTTAAAAGAAGATCCTTCAATGAACTTCAATTTTTTAACTGATGTTTGCGGGGTTCATTACCCTGATTACGAAACAGACCGCCAGTTTTGTGTGGTATATCACTTACACAATTGGTTTGATAATGTAAGAATTCGCGTGAAGGTGTTCTTACCAGCATCAAATCCTGAAGTGGAAAGTATTGTTCCACTATACGCCGGAGCCAACTGGCAAGAACGCGAAACCTACGATTTTTACGGAATCACTTTTAAAAATCATCCGCAGTTAAAACGTATTTTAAATATGGATGAAATGGAATCTTTCCCGTTAAGAAAAGAGTTTCCTTTAGAAGATCAAGGCAGAACAGATAAAGACGACCGTTTCTTTGGTAGAACAGGTCCTAATTGTTAAAAAGAATACTATGTCAGATTTATTATTAGTGCCCGAAAAACGATTTGAAAAACAAATCAAGGCAACAAAAGAAAAAGATGGTGTAGAATTATCTATATTAAATCTAGGTCCTACACACCCTGCAACCCACGGTATTTTCCAAAACATTTTATTAATGGACGGAGAAAAAATCATCGATGGCGAAGGTACTGTTGGATACATTCACCGTGCATTTGAAAAAATTGCCGAAAACCGACCTTTTTATCAAATCAACGTATTAACCGATCGTTTAAACTACTGCTCGTCTCCTATCAACAATACGGGATGGTGGATGACGGTTGAAAAAATGTTAGGCATCGAAATTCCAAAACGCGTACAATATATGCGTGTCATTATTATGGAATTAGCGCGTATTGCCGATCATATTATTTGTAGTTCGGTTATGGGTGTTGATACCGGTGCTTTAACTGGTTTCCTATACGTGATGCAGTACCGTGAGAAAATTTACGAAATCTACGAAGAAATCTGTGGTGCGCGTTTAACTACAAACATGGGTCGTATTGGAGGTTTTGAACGTGAATGGAGCGAAGCTGCTTGGAGAAAAATCGATGAATTCTTAGCTGAATTCCCTGCCGTTTGGACCGAGTTTGAAAACATGCTTTCAAGAAACAGAATCTTTATGGATCGTACCATTGGCGCGGGTGCAATAGATGCTGACATGGCAATGAGTTATGGATTTACAGGTCCTAACTTACGTGCTGCAGGTGTTGATTACGATATTCGTGTGGCAAGTCCGTATTGTTCTTATGAAGATTTTGAGTTCGATATTCCCGTAGGTCAAAACGGCGATTGTTACGATCGTTTTTGTGTTCGTAATGCAGAAGTTTGGGAAAGTATGAAAATTATTCGTCAGGCATTAGAAAAAATGCCGGCCGAAGGTGGTTATCATGCCGATGTTCCCGAATATTATCTTCCTCCAAAAGAAGAAGTTTACAACAATATGGAAGCATTAATTTACCACTTTAAAATTGTTATGGGTGAAATTCCTGTTCCAAATACCGAAGTGTATCATTCTGTTGAAGGTGGTAACGGCGAATTAGGTTTCTACTTAATTACCAACGGAAGCCGCGTTCCTTATCGTTTACATTTCCGCAGACCGTGTTTTATTTATTACCAAGCATTTAACGAAATTGTAAAAGGTCGCAGTTTATCTGATGCCATTATTACCTTATCGAGTATGAACGTTATTGCAGGAGAATTAGATTGCTAACTTATGGAAACAGTACAAAATAAAATATATCATCAAGACATTAACATGACACCTGCCTTAATGGCTCGTGTACAAGAGTTAATCAGTCATTATCCAGAAGGAAAACAAAAATCGGCACTTTTACCTGTTTTGCACGAATTACAAGATGCGCACGACAATTGGTTGAGTGTTGAATTACAAAATAAAGCAGCCGAATTACTAAACATTACTCCCATTGAGGTTTACGAAGTGGTTACCTTTTACACCATGTTCAACCAAAAACCTATGGGGAAATACATGTTAGAATTCTGTACAACTTCATGCTGTGCCATTAATAAAGCCGAAGATGTCATGGATTACACTTGCGAAAAATTAGGTGTAAAACCAGGTCAGGTTACAGCAGACGGATTATTTTCTGTTGTTGGTGTACAATGTTTAGGTGCTTGCGGATACGCGCCCATGTTACAATTAGGCGATTTTTATCACGAGCATTTAACAACAGCAAAAGTAGACCAATTGATCAACGATTGTAAAGAAGGAAAAATAACCTTACACGATAAATAATACCATGGGACAAAAAATATTATTTGAAAAAATCCATATTCCGGGTATCAAAACATACGATGTTTATCGCGAGAATGGTGGTTATGCTTCAGTAGAAAAAGCCTTAAAAATGGATCCGGATGCCATTACCGAAGAAGTAAAAACTTCGGGTTTACGTGGTCGTGGTGGAGCTGGTTTTCCAGTAGGTTTAAAATGGAGCTTTATCGATAAAAAATC
>JAHAYQ010000281.1 GCA_018384465.1 Myroides sp.
GTTGATACCTGCTGCATTAAAAAAACAATTAACAGCCGTAGGTGAAGGCTTTGTACTAAAACGCTCGGTTTATGAGCAATGTGTTGAGCTTTGGCCTATGAGCGAATGGAAACTGATGATGGATAAACTAAACGAGTTAAACCGATTTCAACGCAAGGCAGACACTTTCATCCGTAAGTTTATGGCAGGTGTAAAGGTAGTGGATATTGATGACGCTGGCCGCTTGCAAATAAATAAAGATTTGGTAGAATACGCCAAGTTGTCTAAAGAAGTAGTTTTTTCATCAAAAATTAACCTAATCGAAATTTGGGATAAAGATTTATACGAACAAATTATAAACGACGAGGATATCGACTTTGGTGATTTAGCCGAAGAAGTTATGGGAGGCATCAACAATTATGGAGCATAACGAATACCACAACCCTGTGTTGCTAAAAGAAACTGTAGACGGCTTAAACATTAAGCCCGATGGCGTATATGTAGATGTAACGTTTGGCGGTGGAGGGCACAGTAAAGAAATTATGCGTCGCTTAGGACCAAATGGAAAGTTATTTGCTTTTGATCAGGATACCGATGCCTTGGCAAATGCCTTAGACGACGAACGATTTGTTTTGATTAACCAAAATTTTAGGTTTTTAAAACGATTTTTAAGAGTGTACGGCATAAAGCAAGTTGATGGTATTTTAGGTGATTTTGGCGTATCATCGCACCAGTTTGATGTAGCCGAAAGAGGTTTTTCTACGCGATTTGATGCAGAGTTAGATATGCGCATGAACCAAAACAGCACCTTATCTGCTTATGACGTGATTAACCAATACGAAGAAGAAGCTTTAAGTAAAATGTTCTTTGATTACGGTGAACTTAAAAATGCACGCGGTTTAGCAGCAGCTATCGTAAATGCTCGTAAAGCAGAACCTATAAAAAATTCAGAACAATTAAAAACAGTACTATCGCGCTTTTTACCAGCACATAAAAGCAACAAAATATTGGCACAGATTTATCAAGCCATTCGCATAGAAGTAAATCAAGAAATTGACGTTTTAAAGGAGTTTATAGAACAAGCTTTAGAAATTTTAAAACCAGGCGGCAGGTTAAGTGTTATATCCTATCATTCATTAGAAGATCGGTTGGTAAAGCGCTTTATTAAAAACGGAATGTTCGAAGGTGAGCCAGAACGTGATATGTTTGGCAGATTTGAAGTTCCATTTAAACCAGTAGGCAAATTAATTGTACCTACAGACGAAGAAATTAAATTAAACAACAGGGCACGTAGTGCTAAATTAAGAATAGCAGAAAAAAATTAAAATGGGTTTAAACAGTATAATAAAAGCAAAGTTTTTGGTGGAAGGGCAATCCCTGAAAAATTGGCTCTTTATTATATACATTGTTTTCTGGACGTTGGTGGTAATTGCAAACAACCATTTTTACGAACAAAAAATGATGAAGATTAAAGATTTAACCGAACAAGTAAAAGAACTAAGATCCGAATTTGTTGACAAAAGATCTGAATTGATGCAATTACGCATGGAATCGAATATTTCTAAACAAATGGAAGCTTACGAAATTGGTCCTTCTTCGGTGCCACCGAAAAAAATTAAAGTTGTTATAGAGAAAGAAAAAAAATGGTATGAACTATGGGATTAGCGAAGAAAAACGAAAATAACAGAATTTATCTTGTTTTCTTTGGAATGTTAGCCATTGGGATCGCCATTTTTGCAAAAATGAGTATCATTCAATTTAAAGAAGGAGAACAATGGCGTAGTAAAGCCGATAGCTTAACAATAAAAGATGAGATAATTCCAGCAAATCGCGGCAATATCTATTCAGCCGATGGCAGTTTATTGGCTACCTCTATCCCAAAATATACCATCTATTTTGATCCAACTTCGCCATCTAACGAACATTTTGAGCAATACATCCGTCCTTTTTCTGACTCCTTGGCAAAGTTTATCCCTAAAAGATCAGCTGGAGAGTATGAATCCTATTTTCGCAAAGCTCGATCTAACAAAAAAAGATATTTACACATTGCCACTAAATTGAGCTACACACAATACATGAAACTTAAATCGTTTCCATTGTTCAATTTAGGAAAATACAAAGGCGGAATGATTGTAAATCAAGTGCATGTACGCGAATACCCAATGGGGATGATTGCTAACCGCACCATTGGTTACGAAAGAATAAACGACGATAAAACAATTACCCGCAAGGGAATTGAAGCGGCATTTACCGATTACCTCACCGGAAAAGAAGGTAAGCGTAAAGTACAAAAAATGTCGAAAAGTTTATGGAAACCCATACATGATGAAAATGAGGTAGATCCACAAGATGGTTACGATATCATTACTACTATTGATGTGTACATACAAGATATTGCACACCACGCCTTGTTAAATTCACTGGAATATTATGAAGCCGACCACGGAACGGTAGTAGTTATGGAAACGGAGACAGGCGAAATTAAAGCCATATCAAATCTTGGTAAAATTGGCGATGGATCCTACAGAGAAACGGTAAACTACGCTATTTTAGAACGTCAAGATCCAGGATCAACCTTTAAATTAGCTTCTTACTTGGCTTTATTAGACGATGGCAAGGCAGATACCGCTACCATCTACGATACCAAACAAGGAATAGTACAATTTTCGGGCAGACAAGTGCGCGATTCTAACAGAAGAGGTTACGGTAAAATTTCATTAGCTCGTGGCTTCGAAGTTTCATCTAACACCGTGGTTACACAAGCCGTACAACAAGCTTATAAAGATAATCCAACGGAATTTACCGACAAAATGAAAGAGTTTGGTTTCAACGGTACTTTAGGCATTGATTTAAAAGGAGAACCTGCTTCATACATACCAGTAGTAGGTGATAAAAACTGGAGTAAAATTGCTTTGCCTTGGATGGCATACGGTTACGGAATATTGGTTACTCCACTTCAAACATTAACTCTTTACAATGCCGTAGCAAATAATGGCGAAATGGTAAAACCTCAGTTTGTAAAAGAAATTAGAGATGTAAATCGTGTGATTCGCACGTTTGATAAAGAAGTGATTAACCCGCAAATCGTGAAACCTAAGGTAATTAAGGAAATGCAGGATATCCTTAAAAATGTAATGATCAAAGGAACAGGAAAAAACTTACATTCAGATGATTTTTCAATGGCAGGAAAAACCGGAACGGCACAGATGAACTACGGTAAAGCAAAAGGTGGTATGTATTACGCTTCGTCTTTTGTAGGCTATTTCCCTGCTGATAACCCAAAATACTCATGTATTGTAGTAATTCACAGACCAACAAAACACAGCTACTATGGTGGCGACGTAGCCGGACCCGTTTTTAAACGTATTGCTCAAAAAATATTTACCGATGTACCTTCTTTAAAAGAAATAAAAGATATTGAAACGCCCTTACCAGGAGCTGTAAAAAATTACAACACCTACTATGCAAAGGTAAAACAAACTGGCACTACTATGCCTAATGTTGTAGGAATGCCCGCAATGGATGCCATTGCCATATTGGAAAATTTAGGGTTAAAAGTACAAACTCAAGGCATTGGTAAAGTCAACAGACAATCGGTTAAAGACGGAGAAAAAATAATTAAAGAACAAACAATTACATTAGATTTAAGTTGAAAATATTAAAAGACATATTATATAAAGTATCAATTGATGCAGTGCGAGGCAACACCCATGTGATGATCTCTCAAATTGTCTTTGATTCACGTAAGGTTGTTCCTCAATGTGTTTTCATAGCACAAAAAGGAACACTTTCTAATGGACATGATTATATTGAAACAGCTATTAATAAGGGTGCTACTGTAATTATCCATCAAGATCCTCTTTCAGATTACGCAGACCATATCACTTATGTTCGCGTAGAAGATGCCAATGAAGCATTAGCAATAATAGCAGCCAACTTTTACGACAACCCATCTGAAAAACTGGCATTGGTAGGTATTACAGGAACCAACGGCAAAACAACCATTGCTACCTTATTGCATCAGTTATTTACAAAAGCCGGATACAAAGCCGGACTATTATCAACAGTAAAAGTAGTGGTAGGCACTCAAGAACATCCTGCGACACATACTACTCCCGATTCTATTGCAATCAACCAGTATTTAAACGAAATGGTTCAAGCAGGATGCAGTTATTGCTTTATGGAGGTTAGTTCACATGGAATTGCTCAAAAACGCACGGCTGCTCTTCATTTTAAAGGCGGAGTTTTCACCAATTTGTCACACGATCATTTAGATTATCATAAAACATTTGCAGAGTATCGTAATGTAAAAAAATCATTTTTCGATTCACTCGCTAAAACATCTTTTGCCATCAGTAATGCCGATGACAAAAATGGTGCTTATATGTTGCAAAATTGCTCTGCAAACAAAATTACATACAGCATACAAAATGTGGCCGATCAACAAGCAAAGATCATCGAAAGCCAATTTAACGGTATGTTGTTGAACATTAACAACAACGAAGTTTGGGTACAACTTATTGGAAAGTTTAACGCATCAAACTTATTAGCAATATATACAGTTGCTACAGAATTAGGTCTTACCCAAGAAGAGGTATTAGTACATTTAAGTACGTTAAAAAGCGTTTCAGGCAGGTTTCAATTTATTGTATCTCAATCTAAAATCACGGCAATAGTAGACTATGCTCATACGCCCGATGCTTTAGAGAACGTGTTGAAAACAATAACCGAAATCAGAACTTTTAACGAACAATTAATTACGGTAGTTGGTTGCGGCGGTAATAGAGATAAAGAAAAACGTCCAATAATGGGGCGCATTGCCACTGCAATGAGTGATACCGTTATTTTTACATCTGACAATCCACGTAATGAGGATCCGTACGAAATATTAAAAGACATTGAAAAAGGAGTAGAACCACAACACACCAACAGGTATTTAACTATTGAAGACCGACAACAAGCTATTAAAACGGCTTGTAAAATGGCAAATACCGGTGATATTATCCTAATTGCAGGAAAAGGTCATGAAGAATATCAAGAAATTAAAGGCGTAAAACACCATTTTAATGATATGGAAGAAGTTATCAATTTTTTAAACGAATTCAGTAAGTAACATGCTATACTACTTATTAAAATATCTAGACTCATTGTTCGATTTTCCTGGATCGGCTTTATATCAATTCATCACCTTCCGTTCGGGAATGGCGTTTATTTTATCGTTGTTGATTTCAACAATGTTTGGTAAAAAAATCATCAATTATCTGCGAAGACAACAAATTGGTGAAACCGTGCGCGAATTAGGTTTAGAGGGTCAAAACGAAAAAGCAGGAACTCCAACAATGGGTGGAATCATTATCATTATGGCAACATTGATTCCTGTTTTATTATTAGCACGTTTAGAAAATATTTACGTATTGGTATTGATACTTACCACCATTTGGATGGGAGTTATTGGTTTTTTAGACGATTATATTAAAGTATTTAAAAAAGATAAAGAAGGTTTAAAAGGCAAATTTAAGGTAGTAGGACAAATAGGATTAGGCATCATTGTAGGCACTATCTTCTATTTTCATCCAAATATTACGGTACGCGACACACCAAGCATACTGTTAGAAACCGGAGCTACCAGTCAATTTGATATTAAATCTACAGCCACAACTATTCCGTTCTTTAAAAACAATGAGTTTGATTACGGTCAGTTAATTTCATGGATGGGCGATGGTTATGAAAATTACGTATGGTTAATATTCATACCTATTGTAATATTCATTGTAACAGCGGTTTCTAACGGAGCTAATTTAACCGATGGTATTGATGGTTTAGCAGCAGGTACCTCAGCAATTTCAGTAGTAGCTTTAGGAATATTTGCTTTTGTTTCGGGTAATTTCATTTTTGCCAATTACCTCAACATCATGTATATACCAAATTCAGGAGAAATGACGGTCTTTATAGCCGCATTTGTCGGCGCACTCGTCGGTTTCTTGTGGTATAATGCCTATCCAGCGCAAGTGTTTATGGGCGATACTGGTAGTTTAACCATAGGTGGAATCATTGCCGTTTTAGCCATTGCAGTACGCAAAGAAATGTTGATTCCGGTATTATGCGGAATATTTCTTGCCGAAAATTTATCAGTTGTTTTACAAGTAGCCTATTTTAAATACACCAAACGAAAATACGGCGAAGGCAGACGCATTTTATTAATGTCGCCCCTTCACCATCATTACCAGAAAAAGGGGTATCACGAAAGTAAAATTGTTACCCGATTCTGGATTGTAGGTATTTTCTTAGCTATTTTCTCTGTTGTATCCTTAAAATTAAGATAGAAATGAAAGTGGTTGTTCTAGGTGCAGGTGAAAGCGGTGTGGGTACAGCACTATTAGCAAAGAAAAAAGCGTATGAAGTTTTTGTATCTGATTTTGGATCAATTGCCGATAAGTATAAAAACGTTCTTATAACAAATGCAATTACATGGGAAGAAAAACAGCATACCGAAGCACAAATTTTAAATGCCGATGTAGTTGTTAAAAGTCCTGGAATTCCAGATAAAGTACCCATTGTTAAAAAATTGCACGAAAAAAGCATCAAGGTAATTTCAGAAATTGAATTTGCTTTTCCTTATGCCAATAATCAATCGATAGCTATAACGGGCAGCAACGGTAAAACTACCACTACCCTACTTACCTATCATTTGTTAAAGCAAGGTGGATTAAATGTGGGCTTGGCAGGCAATATTGGTGATAGTTACGCCAAACAGATAGCCGAAGATCCCGATAAAATGTTTGTTTTGGAATTAAGTAGTTTTCAATTAGATGGAAACATTGATTACGCACCGCACATAGCAATTATAACAAACATTAGTCCCGATCATTTAGATCGATACGACTATAAATACGAAAATTACATTGCATCAAAATTTCGTATTACCATGAATCAGACACCAAACGATTATCTGATTTACGATGCAGACGATGAAGCAATTAGCAATTGGTTAAATAACAATAATACAAACGCACAATTGGTTCCTTTTTCATTAACTAAACAATTTGAACAAGGAGCTTATTTAAAAGATAACAACATAATAGCAATGATAAACAACGAAGAAATCACAGTTCCTGTAAACGAAATTGCAATAGAAGGTAAACACAATTTAAAAAATGCTATGGCAGCTACATTAGTTTCACAAATGATGCGCGTTCGCAAACAAACCATTCGCGAAAGTTTATCAAATTTTCAAAATGCAGAACATCGTTTAGAAAAAGTTGCTAAAATTGATAAAATACAATACATAAACGATTCTAAAGCTACCAACGTAAACGCTACGTATTTTGCATTAGAAAGTATGAATACACCAACTGTTTGGATTGTTGGTGGTGTAGATAAAGGAAACGACTATGACGAATTAATGTCGTTTGTAAACGAAAAAGTAAAAGCTATTATTTGTTTAGGAATTGATAATTCTAAAATCATAAACGCTTTTTCGCCAATTGTTGATATTATTTTCGAAGCAGATTCTATGGAACAAGCGGTAAAATTAGCAGCAGGCGTATCAGAAGAAGGAGATAGTGTTTTATTATCGCCCGCTTGTGCCAGTTTTGACTTATTTACAAGTTACGAAGACAGAGGAAATCAATTTAAACAAGCAGTAAAAAATTTATAAGAAATGAGAAAGTTATTATCCCAATTTCAAGGTGATAAAGCTATATGGGCGTACGTAGTACTTTTGGCCCTGTTCTCGTTTATGCCCGTTTTTAGCGCTAGTACCAATTTAGTACACGTAGTAGGAACAGGTTCTATTGTGGGCTTGTTGTTTAAACATTTTGGACACATATTTGTTGGTATTGTCATTATTTTCTTTGTACACCGCATTCCTTTTGATCGGTTAAAGTTCATTGCACCTATTGCATGGGTACCCGTTGCAGCATTGCTATATATCACCGCAGCACAAGGTATGATGATTGGTGGTGCCAATGCCAGTAGATGGTTAAAAATACCTTTGCTCAATATTTCATTTCAGCCTTCCTCATTAGGGTGGATTGCTTTAATAGCCTATGTTTCTTGGTTTTTATGGCGATTTGCCGATGAAAAGTACACCTTTAGTTGGTCGTTATTATGGTTGGGGCTACCAATTGTTGCAGTAGTTTTACCCATTTTACCATCAAACTTATCTACGGCTGTTATCATCTTATTTACTTTAGGTTTGTTGATGTATGTAGGCAGATACCCAATGAAATACATGGCAAAAATCATAGCTATTGGCGCTATAACTATTGCCTTAGCCGTTGGTATGTTTAAGGCATTTCCCGATATGGCTCCTTCGCGTTATAAAACGTGGGAAGCGCGTTTTGCACGATTTGGTTCCGATGATAAAGATGAAGACCGCTATCAAATAGATAACGCCAAAATAGCCATTGCTCAAGGACAAATGCTGGGTGTGGGTCCAGGAAAAAGTGTACAAAAGAACTTTTTACCTCAATCATCATCCGATTTTATATATGCCATCATAGTTGAAGAATTTGGTTTTGTTGGCGGAATTGCCATTTTATTAGGTTATATTTTATTACTGTTTCGCTTTTTAGTCGTCAGTAATAAAGCCCCAAATTTATTTGGTAAATACCTTGCGTTTGGACTCGGTTTCTCCATCATCTTTCAGGCATTTATCAATATGGGTGTGGCGGTGGAAATATTTCCAACAACAGGTCAACCCCTACCCTTGGTAAGTTCCGGTGGAACATCTATTTGGATGACGTGTGTTTCATTAGGCATCATTCTAAGTATATCAAGAAAAGAAGAACAAGTAAAACAGCAATTAGCCGATCGAGAACGCAAACAAGAAGCGTTTAAACAATTATTAGAGGAGCAAGAATTAGCAACTGACGAAGAAACAGAAGACGACAACCCAATGCGGGCAGTATTAAATAAATAATTATGAAAGCAAATCCAAAATTTATCATCAGCGGCGGCGGTACAGGCGGACATATCTATCCGGCAATTGCTATAGCCAACGAAATTAAAGCACAGATTCCTGATGCAGAAATCTTGTTCGTGGGTGCGCAAGATAAAATGGAAATGCAGAAAGTTCCTGCTGCAGGATATAAAATTGAAGGTTTATGGATCTCGGGCATTCAGCGTAAAATTACCTTAGACAATGCCTTATTTCCCGTTAAGTTTTTATCAAGCTTAATGAAGTCTAAAAAAATAATTAAAGCCTTTAAGCCCGATGTAGTTATTGGAACAGGCGGTTTTGCAAGTGGCGCCGTTGTTAAAGTGGCACAGCAAATGAATATTCCTACGGTTATACAAGAACAAAATTCGTATCCGGGTATCACCAATAAAATGTTGTCAAGCAAAGCGAACGCTATTTGTGTGGCGTATGATGGATTAACCGTCTATTTTAAATCAAACAAAATCATTAAAACAGGAAATCCTGTGCGTCAAGATTTGTTAGAGATTGAAAGTAAAACAGACGAAGCTCGACAATTCTACGGAATTCAACCCGATAAAAAAACGATAGTGATTTTAGGAGGCAGTTTGGGTGCCCGCAGAATCAATCAATTAGTAGAAAAGGAATTGCCTTTTTTTAAAGAACAAAACGTTCA
>JAHAYQ010000121.1 GCA_018384465.1 Myroides sp.
GCATAGTTGGATTACTATTCGATAAACAATTTAACAATCCATTTCCTCCTTTTGGTGGATGTCCTTGTGAATACCGTCCTATTTTCGAAAATCATTTTGAAATCAAAACGATGGAAGAATGTTACAATAGCATCGAACCGAGAAAAGGAAGTGAGGTTTTTATTCATTTCATAAAAAAATAAATCTATGAAACAGTGGATACAATCTTGGAATTTGATACGTTTGCTTAGATTAGCACTAGCAATTACAATCATCTATCAAGGAATTGATTTAGAACAATGGCTATTTGTAGCTATCGGTGGATTATTAGCACTTATGCCTCTCTTCAATATTGGATGTTGTGGAGCTAGTGGATGTAGCACTACTTTTTCTAAATCAAAACAGAACAAAGAAACAACTTACACAGAAATCAAATGAAATTATTCTTTCAAAAACATTTAATAACACTTGCAGGTATAAGTTTAGGACTTATTACAGGGTATCTGTATTGGCATTTTATAGGTTGTAATTCGGGAACTTGTGCCATCACGTCAAATCCTAGAAATAGCACTTTATATGGTGGAATGATGGGCGGTTTGGTATTTTCATTATTTAAAAAAGAAAAATAAATATGACATTTGAAGAAATAATAAATCAAGACAAACCCGTTTTAGTAGACTTTTTTGCTACTTGGTGTGGACCTTGTAAAACACAAGCGCCTATTCTTGAAGAAGTAAAACAACATTTAGGAGATCAGGTATCGATTATTAAAATCGATGTGGATCAAAACCAAGCAGTTGCAGCTCAATATCAAATTCGAAGTGTACCTACTTTAATTATTTTTAAAAACGGACAAATTCGTTGGCGACAAGCGGGTGTTTTTCCAGCGAATGAGTTGGAACGATTACTAAAAGAAAATATATAAAACAAAAGCATCGTTACAGCGATGCTTTTGTTTTATGTAACATTTGTTACATTAACTTACTAAATACAATTGTATTTTAGCTATTCCAATCTGTATGTAATGAACTATAAAACATTATTTTTTAAAACTTTAGGTGTATATTTAGTATCTAGTTATACAATAAACGCCCAAAAAATGCAATTCGAAAGAT
The DNA here is from genome assembly GCA_018384465.1 of Myroides sp. Taxonomy (GTDB): domain Bacteria; phylum Bacteroidota; class Bacteroidia; order Flavobacteriales; family Flavobacteriaceae; genus Flavobacterium. Next base: position 1,095 of record JAHAYQ010000121.1, read on the forward strand.
TTTACGATGAAACTTTAGCTCAAGCGAGTTACATCATCGCTAATGATAAAAATGAAGCGATCGTTATAGATCCGAAACGTGACATTGACACGTATTTGGATTATGCAAAACAAAACGGATTAACGATTAAATACGTTACCGAAACGCACATTCACGCCGATTATTTAAGTGGCGCACCCGAATTGGCAAAAGCGACACAAGCGCATTTGTTATTATCCAATGAAGGCGGACCGGATTGGCAATATGCTTTAGAACATCAACCGTTAAAAGATAACCAAATTATCGCGTTGGGAAATGTTGAACTTAAAGTAATGCACACACCTGGACATACACCTGAAAGTTTGACGTTTTTGGTTAAGAATACGAAAGATGTAATGGCACCAACTAAAGCAATTACGGGTGATTTTATCTTCGTGGGTGATATTGGTCGTCCGGATTTATTAGAAAAAGCAGCAGGTCAAAAAGGATCGCAATACGAAGGGGCACATCAATTATTTGCTTCGTTAAATAAATTCATCAAATTACCTAAAAACACGGAGCTTTGGCCAGGTCACGGAGCGGGTTCGTTTTGTGGTAAAAGTTTGAGTACCATTCCTCAATCTACTTTAGAACACGAAATAGCAACAAGTCCAGCGTTTCAATATTTGAATGATAAAGAAGCGTTTACTCAATTTATTTTAGAGGGTCAACCTGAGCCTCCAAAGTATTTTTCGGTAATGAAACAATGGAATAAATCGGTTCGTCCTTTGTTGATTGAAATGCCTAAAACACAAAAATTATCAATGACTGAACTAGAAAATGCCATCAAAAATAATGTCTTGGTGATTGATGCCCGTAAAAAAGAGGACGTAGCGAAAGGTTTTATTCCGGGCAGTTTGCATATTGAAGGTGGTAAATCATTTGCAACTTTCGTAGGTTCGTTGGTTGGATATAACAATCAAATTATTTTGGTAGGAAATGAAAATCAAATCGAAGATTTACAACGCAAACTGATGCGCATCGGAATGGATAATATCTACGGTTATATTACTGATGTAAAAGATTTTAAAGGTTTAAAAACGTCTAAAATAATTACAGCAGAAGAAGTTCAGCAATTAAAGAAAGACCAAAAAATACAGTTGGTAGATGTTCGTACAGCTACTGAATACAATAGCGGACATATCGAAGGATTTGAAAATATAACTTTGAATTCTTTAGAGAAAAATGCGGCTAAAATCCAGAAAGATGCGCCGGTAATTATCCATTGTCAAAGCGGTGTACGTGGTGCTATGGCGTATTCAATTTTAGAAAATTTAGGTTACACCAATATCTTAAATTACAGCGGCAGTATCAATGATTGGTCTGCGAAAAAATTACCTTTGGTAAAATAACAGATGAAAGCTACAAGGAAAATAGTGTTCTACTTATCATTAGTCTTGATTACAGGACTAATGATGATTCCTTGTGCGGTAAAACAGCAAATAAAAAGTAGTGTAATCCCTACAAGCACAAACACAAGCGGCAGAAGTTTTGCCAAAACGTGTGTTGCTATTTACACTTCGCTACAACAAGAACAAAAATCTGTAGCGCGTACTGCTCCGCCATTTCCTGTTACGGCTTCATTAACAAAATTCAATACAGATTACCTACAATTTGTATTGCCAAATCATTTTGCTTTTTTCTTCAAAGAAAAAATCCCATCTTATCTCCTACATTGTTTATTTAGAATTTAGAATGCACTAATTGTTACGTTTTTTAATCTATTAGTCACTAAATTTTATTTAAAAATATGAAAGAAACAACCGTTTCTAGTACATCTATATTGGTGTTACGCATTGCTGTGAGTGGTATTTTTATCGCCGCAGGAATCAATCATTTACAAAAACCTCAAGGCATCGCCAAACGAATTTTAGAAGCACCAAGTGGTGAATTTTTAAGTTCTATTGCCGATCCTCAATTTCTTGCGCTAAGTTCGGGCGTATTATTATTACTTTTCGGAATTACATTTATGTTGGGTATTTACACTAAAATCAGCGCTTTTGCTTTAACGCTTTTGCTACTGCCTATCACATTCACCATACAAATGGATGGAGGAATATTATTCGGTCCGTTATGGAAAAACGTAGCCCTATTTGGTGGCTTGTCGTTCTTTATCATCAATAAAAATCTTCCTTATCAAATCTTCCCAAATACTAAATAATGAAAAAATATATTTTAACCTTACTGGCATCTATTCCACTCGTAACTATGGCACAACAACAAAAAATTACCATTTTACAAACCGCTGATATTCACGCATATCTTAATCCACACGACGAATTATTTGTAGAAAATGGTCAAATCGCATTTCGTGAAGCTGGTGGATTGGCCAACATCAAAACATTGGTGAATCAAATTAAAAAAGAAAATCCAAAAGGAACATTATTAATAGATGGAGGTGATTTTTACCAAGGAAGTGGCGAAAGTGTTCGTTCTCAAGGTGCTATTTTCCCAAAAATCATCCACGAAATGGATTATGATTTGTTGATTCCTGGCAATTGGGAAGTGATTTATGGCAAAGAAGTGATGATGGAATTGATGAACAATTACAAAACCAATGTCATAACATCGAATATGTTTCATAAATCGGACAATAATCCGTTGTTTCCGCAGCATTGGATTACAGAAATGAAAGGCGTGAAAATAGGTTTCATTTCTTATAATGATCCTGAAATACCTATTCGTCAAAATCCAGGCTATTCAGAAGGTATAGCTTTTACGGAAGTTAATCACAATTTGAAAGCGTTGGTTGCTGAAATGAAATCTGTTCAAAAAGTGGATCTTTTATTTATTGTGGCGCATATTGGTATTTCGAAACAAGTGGCTTTAGCGAATCATCCTGATGTGGAAGGCGTTGATTTTATATTTGGAAACGATACCCACGAACGCATTCGCAAACCTATTGAAGGGAAATACGCAAAAGTGGTGGAACCCGGCGCATTTGGATCGTTTTTAGGAAGATTGGATGTTACGGTAGAAAACGGAAAAATGATAGATTATCAATATGATTTGATTGAAGTGGATCCGAAGAAATATCCAGCTGATAGAAAAGTTCAAAAAGTAATTGACCAACAAATAGAACCTTTCGCTAAAGAAATGGATGCAGTTTTGGGTTATACTACCACGCCTTTGTACCGTTATTTGGTGGTAGAAAATCCGATGGATAATTTGATTACCGATGCCTTGTTATGGAAAACAGGTGTTGATTTTGCGACATCAAATGGTTTCCGTTTTGGCGTGCCTATTTTGCCGAATGAAGATGGAAAAGTAGCCATTACACAACGAGATTTGTGGCGAATGCTGCCTGTAGATGAGCATATGAAAATTGCAGAAGTTTCGGGAACACAAATTTTGAATTGGTTAGAAAAAGAAATCAATAATGTATATGCTAAAGATCCTCTAAAACGATTCGGTGGATGGTTGCTTCGATTTTCTGGTATGACTTTAAAATTTGATAGCAGCAAAGAAATGGGCGAACGCGTTTTAGAAGTTACCATTCAAGGAAAACCTTTAGAAAAAGACAAGATGTACAAAATGGCGTCTTGTAATCGAACAGGCGAGCCAATTTCGACAATGTGTAGAATGCCAAATGCTCAAAATGCAGTCATTCAAAAATTTACTTTGCACGATGCGGTTAGAGATTATTTGAAACACCACCAAACGGTAAGTCCGAAAATTGATGGACGCGCACAAGCTGTAGATTTAGGCAAAAATCCTTTCTCACAAATGAAAGAAGCTGGTTACGAGTTTAGATAAAATAAAAATCCCCTTAGTTGGGGATTTTTTATGAATGTAGTTATTGATTTCAACAGTTTATCTGTAACAAAAGTAACAAGTCTTTCTTTAATTAACCACTAGTTTTGTATGTATTGCTTACTAAAAAATGATGACAAAAAATTCTTACATATTGACATTCCTATTTTTTTTATGACTATAAATGGTTTTGCTCAATCGAATCATTTATGGTTACGAACCTCATTTTCTATAAAAGATTCTTTAGGAATAAAGTATGACGTAGAGTTGCAACATCGTTTACAAAATTCTAAGAGTGATGAACTTCCGGAACAAAACTTTCTAAATTCTGCGCGAGTTTGGATGCACTAATAGTTTGGCGGCAGAATTTCAATTCGTACAACAAAAACCTTTTACATTTTATGCCAGAACTGCCATTGAAGGTCGTTTTTTCTCCAACAGAGAAGATCAATTTAAATGGAGAAATCGTGTAGGTATAGACATTAAACTTACGAATAAAACCACGCTTAAACCATTTTACGAAATCTTTCATCAAATCTCTAAAGGCAAGCCTTTAACATTAGATCAAATGCGTTTTAATACGAGTGTGAAGCATCAATTTTTTAAAATAATGAGTGCTGAAATGGGTTATATACGTTTGCTAAAACCCAATCGGAATTCAGGAAATTTATTGGGTGATAACAATCTTTATTTTAATCTTCAATAT
>JAHAYQ010000310.1 GCA_018384465.1 Myroides sp.
GACTTGTTTTAAGCCAATTTATGATTATATTTGAAAAAAGGCTCAGATTATAAAATCCAAGCCCTAACTTTTTAACTTACACACTTGATGGGATAGTGTCAGTTTTAATTTAAAGACCTATATTGTTTCACTCGTTAATGTAAATCTTATTCAATCTTAATGGATTCAACAATCTTTTCAAATAGCTTGCTGTTGTCTTCTTTTTCTGAATCCATAAATGTAATTTGATAAAAAGCATCATCTACGGGTACGGCATATACCTTAAGCTTAACTTTTTCTTGCCCGTTATGGGCTGTTAATGTGTAGTCGCACATTGCCACAACACACTGCTTGCCATCGATATATTTAACAACTGGTTGCTCTATAAACTTAAAATCTGGAAAAATTTCTTTCATACCCAAAAAACTTCTTTCAATACTTTTCTTAAAATCCTCAAAAGACGTAGTACCGTTATTTTTCAATACAATCTTAACGGTAGGTATTACACCATGCCTGCTGTTAATGGGGTATTTGAAAAAAGTCACTACTTGATAGGTACCCTTATGAGTATCAATAAGTTTTTTTAAAGTTGCTTTGTCAAGTATAATATGCTCTTTCAGGTTTTGTACGGTTTCACCTTCCGCAGCAACAATCCATTTGTTGGGCTGGTCTATAGAAAACCCTAACCGTTCGTTTTTAAAGGTAGTTTGTGCATTGCAAATATTGTAAACAAAAAGAAGCGAAATAAGTATGATGTGTTTCATAAAATAAACGTTTTAGTAAATACTCTTTAGATTAATTATTGCCGTCTAATCTTTAATTTATTCAGTAAAAGTATTACCTACCTTTATAAATTCATATTCATTGTCTAAAACATTACTCTTAACATGTACCTTCATACGATTTCCGTTTGTTTCAAGTATTTTTACAAATATTTTTGTGCCTAATAAGTAATTCATATCTCTTTTTGGATACTTAATTTTAATGTAGGTAAGAATATATTCACAGTCTGATTTCCATTCGATTGATGTATGTAGTTCATCACCGGTATCTGTATTTGTTTCAATTTGTATACTTTCGTCTCTTACAATGCGGTACGGCATCTCTTTATCTGCGTAAGAGAATGTTCCTGTCCAAAACGCAGAGCAGTTCTTCTCTTGTGAATAGCTTTTGCAATACATTGTTAAAATTAATAGTAAGCTTGCAGTTAATCTCATAAATAAAAATTGCTAAAAAAATATTAAACGATTCTTGAAATCTAATGGTATAAGCTTTTAAAGTAAATTTTTTTTACCCATACCGGTAGTCTTCTTTGTTACAAAATTTGATTATTCTTTAATAATAATCAAATTTGTTTTCAGCTGTTAGTAATTTCACTTTGTTTCGGAAGTAATTTTCATTTCTTTCAAAACCCTTCCTAACGCACCTGCAGTTCCGTCTTTAACTGTACGTTCCGCAGTAGGAAAAGCAAAATACGAATTTCCCATATGTGTATTGTGTTTTGTATGCAGCAGCAATGCACCTTCTGCATTGTAGTACTGCATTTCAACTTCAGTGTCCTCGCTTACACCGATCGGGATAAACATACTGCTGTATGGCACATTCAAAAATTTTAGCTGTGTTAGCAGCATTCCGTCAAGGTTGTGCTGGGTGCAAAGTTCTTTAATGCTGTTACTGTCTGCGCTATCAAATCCTTCAAAACCATCAACGTAAATTTTGGTCGATGCTATTTTATGTTTATCCAGAAGCTCGGTAGTGGTTAGGTCATACACACGCGTACTGCCCTTTACAATCTTTTCCATGATTTCTTCATTGGCAACCTGACTGAAACCTATACGCAAAGGTTTAGCTATTTTTGTTTCATTTCTATAAAGGGTATTTGTACCCATAGCACCGCAACCTGTTAAAAATAAAGTGAGTACCAACGCGGCAAAAATCCTAAAGTAAGTTTTCATAAGTGGACTGTTTAGTGGGTGCAATATAGCATAAAATAAAATTATTGGAATTGGTATTTTAATGGTGTTTAAAAACAAGATTCTGTTATTTCTTTTCTTCTAATAAATTTTCCGATTTTAAATAAAAATACTTTAATTCAATCCACACTAATTCAAAGCGCCATTGGTATCAAATCGACAGTTAAATTGTTGAAACCGAAAGGTTCACGGCTTCCGAGTTGTAAAATAAAGCCTAGGCGTAAACAAGCGTAAGCTAATCGGTTGGTCGGTGCGCCTGATGAACCGCGATTAGTTAGCTTGTAAGGCATTATTTAACCGATTTTAGACCGAGGCACGACCAAAAAGAAAAGATTTTTGTTTCTTTTGACCTCTCAAACCATAAGGTTCACGACTTCCAAGCTGGAAAATAAAGCCTGGGCGTAAAAGAAGAGGAAAACCGAAATGCATTTAAAACTAACAATGGAGATCTCAAAGCCAAATATTTTTAATACTCGAAATCCACGTCAGTTCACGCCCAGTCGCGAACCGAATGCGGTAGAGTGTCAGTAAAAGCATCCACTAAATGTACCACATTGAAAACCTGTGTACATTTCAAGCAAAACAGAAGTTCTTCAATTTACACCGACACCTCAACAAATCAACAGTTAAACGAATCAACAATTCATTTGGTAACACCAAACACCCAACATCAAGCACCCAACATATAAACAAATCAACGATTCAACTTTTTATCGCCCGAGCACCAAGCCCAAAGTGCGTGTATACATGGAGCAAAGTACGAGGGAAGCGAAACTAAATCAACAATTCCCCAAATTGTGTCTTTCCAAAAAAATCTAATTCCCAGCTATACCGCTTTACAAAAGCGTCTACAAATCAGTGTCAAGCACGGAATGACAGGGAGTATAAGAACTAAATTTAATTCAGTATTATAATTTATGATTATTCTGTGCACAAAGTTCAGATAATCATTTAACTATTCCTCTTCTTTATCTAAATTTTCAATAAACAATGTAGGAGCTTCACTTGTGATCACTTTAAACAAACTGGCAAAAGTTTTGGGATGCAAATCACCATAGATAGCCGCCAGTTCTTTAATAGTTTTTTTTCGTAATTTTTTATCTGTTTTTAGATCTGTAACTGCTTGTTGTATGCGTAAACTATTAATATAAGTGCTGAAACCGCTTTTATATTCGTTTAAAAACGGGGAAAGCGTACTGCGGGTAGTATTTAATTGCTTCGCTAGATCATCTAAATTTACTGAACCTAAAAAGCCTTTTTCCTGCTCGAAAACATTCAATCCATCTAATAACCTTTGGTCTGTTGTCGATAAAACAGTAGTGCTTTTCGCCTGTTGCTGCGTTTCAGGCTTTTCACTTTCAACAACTCTTTCTGTTTCTCCAACCTCAACTGTTTCTAATGTTTTTTCAATTTCAAAAATTTCCTTATTAGCTATCTCTTTATTTGCAATTTTAGTAACTTCCGTTTTTTCTATTACTTCGCTTATATTGTTTTTACTTTTTTTCCAAAATAAATAAGCCGCTATTATTAAAAAAGCCCCACCTATAACGCTTATCCACAAATTGTATTTACTTACTAATTTTTGCCATTGTGATGTTATTTTTTTACTTTCTAAATCTTGATGTAAAATGCTTGTAATGCTTTGCTGCTCTTTTTCAAACTGTTGGTTTAATGCCATAAGGCTATTTGTAGCATTTAATTGCAGTTGCGGTTGGTTGGTTTCATTGTAATAGGCTATTAAATAATCGTACGTTTCACGCAACTCATAGTTTAAAAACTTTTTTTCTTTAAAAAGCGTGCCTATTTTTGTAAAATAGACCATCGCTTCGGCTCTTTGGTTTTGCTGCCAGGCTATTTTACCCAAATACAAATAAATAACATGCTCATTGGTAAAATCACCGTTTTGCTGTATAGTAGGTAATGCTTTTTTAAAAAAGTTGTGTGCCCTAGCATAATCTTTCTGTAAAAAAGCCAAACCGCCATTTATATACTCTAAATAGGCGATTTCTAATTGCTTGTCTTTAGGTTTCAACAAGCCAACTGCTTGCTGGCTTTCTTTAATAGTAGTAGCAAGTTTATCTATATCTTTTAACTGCCAATAGGTTCCACCTAAATTGTATAATGTATTTATATAACCACGTAAGTGGTTGTAGTCTTTTTTGGTTTTATAATAATTTTTAGCTTGGGTAAAATACGTAATAGCTTTAGTGTAGTGCCGTGTGTGATGGTAAATATTACCAATATCTATACGTACAGCATTTAAATTATATAAATTATTTATTTCTTCATTAAATGCTTCCGATTCTATGGCATAGTCTAACGCATTTTTAAAATCGCGGTAATCATAATAAAATACGGTGCTTCGGTTTAAAAAATCACCTTTTATGCTGTCGTTATCCATTTTTTGCACCAATGGGTGCATTTGGTGCAGCAACAAAGCAGCATTGGCATAAGGAATTATAAACGATTTTTTTTCTAAGGCACGGTATTGTTCTAACTGGTTGTTTTCGGTACGGGCTTTTTGATAATATACATCTAAATATTGTACTTTTTTTTCGTTAGAAACCGTGTCATTTTTTATCACTTCCCAAAGGCTTTTATAAGAATCTGACATTTCTTGCCCAAATGAGCAAAACGGTAGCAGAAAAATTATCCACAGGAGGGATAAATTATCCAATACAGGGAATAAATTGTCCAACTTTTTAAAAAACATTCTTAATTTTTTTTAAAACTACGCAAAAGTACAAAAAAATAATTAACAGCACCCTTTTACTTCACAACACACTGATTTTAAAAACAATAATATTAAAAAAAGTGAAACTATAAATGGAGAAAATTATCCAGGGAGGGAATAAATTGTCCAAAAAAGGGAATAAATTATCCAAATTTAAACAAATGGATAATTTGTTCGTTTGTTGTTTTAAAATCGGTTCATATTTGTAACCGAAACAAAAGCTACCCGGGAAGCGTTATTAAAAAACTCCGAAAATTTATGAAACGATTTTTTTTATATGCTGTAGCAATTACTGCTTTATGCAGCTCGTGCGAAACAGAAGACGAAGTATTCGCAACAGAAACAAACAAACAAAGCAATACTTTGCATCAGGCAAAGGGTGTTCAGGCAAACGATTACCAAACCTAATCAAAGTATTTTAAACAGCTTTGAATATAACCACCAACAAACATATCAGGAAAACCTGCTGCTGTTTGAAGAGCACGTAAACCGGCAAATGCTAAATTACGTACCAAAAGAAACATATAAATATGAAAAGATAGATACGGAACAACTGTTAGTATTGCAACAGGTAGATGCCGATTACATCGAAAAGCTTGTTTATACCAAACCAACCAAACAGGCAATTTATGCAATAATAGGCAACCGGTTTAACAGTGATATGGTGGAGCTGATTACCAACGAAAGCGAACGCAATTTAATAGAAACCTTGTTTGCATTGAACAGCAACGGTAACGGCGATGATGATAAATGGAATGGTAAAAGAAATATTGCCTTTGCTTATGGCTCACAATACAGCTTAACCCAGGCTGTATTGTATGCAGGAGCAATAGAACTATCAGTCAAATAGTCTTAAAGTCGAAAGTTCGAGCTTGTCGAGAACCGCAACCTCTCAATTCAATAAGTAACAACATACATAAAATAACAAAGAATAAAAAACTGAAAAAGAACTATTTTACCTATTTGTTTCGGAGAGCCGGTAGTCGCGAATACCGGTTAAGAAACAAATGATAAAAAGCCGATTACAGCGGGTTACCTGTAAAACATTTTTAACTGTAGTTTATAAAATAATAAAAACAAAACTGCACAAATTAATTTTAAAATGAAAAATTTTAAAAAGTTTACAATTGGTATGATTGGTGCAATTCTATTAAGCACTGGATTGTACTCTTGTAGTAATGATGATGTTACAAAAGAAACAGAAGAAAATCTTCAAGAAAATCTTCAAGGCAAATCTTTAGAGTCTAAAGTCTCTTCAATGCGAATAGATAATGGAATACCTTCGGCAAGCTCTAATAATATTCTTGTATTTGAAAGTAGAGAAGCATTAGAGAATGTTTTTAATGAAATGACTCAAGAGTATGATAAATATAATGAGGTATTAGATCAAAAAATTCCTAATGATTTAGAAGATGATGATTTAGAAGATTTTATTATCAAAAATAATCTGGATGAAGATTACACTTTAAATAATTTTGAAAAACAGTTCGGTTTTAAATCCTTAAGAAAAACAATTAATGAAGCAGAAGTAGCTTGGTTAGAAACTCAAGGAGAAGTAATGGATGTAGATACTGACCCAGACAATCATTTTATAGTAAGTGATTTTGAACGTACATTGTTAAATGAAGGATCAGAACTTATCGTAAAAGATGCAGAGAAAAGACCTATAATATTTAAATATTTTGAATGGGGACACATTGAGATTTCGAATTTAGATACAGAAATCTTAAGAGAGATTAACCAAGGGAATATTAATGACCCACAAGTGCTTGAAAATATGGCGGCTAGTAAAAGTTTCCTTAAAATTTTTTGGAAAAATAAAGATGGACTTATTATCTCAGGTTGTAGAAGAAGTGGAAGCAAAGTAGACTATTACTATTATGGTGGTAAGCAAATAAAAGGCTTTACTAGTCAAAACCAAGGTATTTTTGACAAGACATTAGTTGCTAAAACTAAAGGATATCAATGGAAAAAGGGTAAATGGAAAAATAGAAAGTTATGGGTACATGCTGGCGTTTCAGGTCTAAATAGAGGAGATTGGAAAGTAAACCATAACTGTGTTGATGTAATTGATGGTGCTGCCCGTTGGAAAGATTTAAAAAGATACAAGTTAGAATATCGTGAACCTAATCCAAACCCAATAAGCATGTATGTAACCAATAACTCTGTGTATTCATATCATAGTGAAGGTGGTGTTAGTTTCTTTGTAGACTTTTATGATTATAATACCGTTCAGTGGTAAATATAACATTGCATAAATAATACTTCCTAGCCTACATTTGTAATGTTAGGAAGTAATTTTAAAATAATTTAGTACTATGACAAAAATAAAATTAACAATACTGTTTGTATTAACTGTTTTTAACTCAGGCTACGCACAAAATAGCTCAAAATTATTTTCAGAAACAAAAAAAACATCTTATTTTGTTGGATATTCTTCTATTCAATTTCATAATTATAATAATGGAAACTTCATGAAATATAATAATTCTACTGCTATAAGTTTAGGATTAGATTATCGTTTTTTTGAACGTAAGAATCACCAATTTACTGCGGGAGCTCTTCTAAATTACAGCACGTTGGAATACCGTTTGAATAATAATTTTACTGATACGGGCGCAGAAATATTTCTAGAAGTTCCAGTAAGATTCGAATATAATATAGTGTTAACAGAAAAACTTTATGTAACACCTAGTGCCGGTTTAAACTTTAGTGCTTATCTAAACTCTGAGCAAAGATATTTCCAAAATTATTTTTACGAAGGAGGTAGTTACGAAACGATGATTCAAACAAAGCCTTTTGCACTAGGTGGTAATGCAAACGTAGCTCTGAATTATAAAACCTCTAAAGGCATTTTTGGTATTAATGCTGGTTATTCAACTTCATTAAATGATGTTTATGGAGTAAATCATACAAATATTGACAATAATTCTTTTTACTCACAAGATTTAAAACGTAAGTTTGTAACTTTCGGCTTAAAATTTACACCTAAAAAATAAAAATTATGAAAAAAATAATATGTAGCTTTCTATTTATTTTAGCTTTGAGTTCATGCAATAATGACGACAATATAACTTTACAGCAAGAAAACACAGTAGAAAACACCATTAAAGGTAAATGGTTTTTCTACGGGGAAGAAGAGTTAGATGCAAATGGAAATGTAGAAGCCTTTTGGGACCTAAGTGAAAAAGAATGTAATTCTGGATTTATTATTTTTAAGGAAAACTATTTGAAAGATGAAGAACACGCAGATCCAAATGAAGCGTGTGAAAAATTTGATGTTCCTGGAATTTGGAAATATGAGAAACCTACCAACATCCTAACAATAATTGATGAAGAAGATGGCTATATTGTTAAAGGCACAATAATTACTATTAATGAAAACGAATTAAGAATAAAGCTTACGCAGCAAGGTGATGACACCGATTTTGAAGACTGGAATACACATATGATTTTTAAAAGAAGATTATGATGATACTATGAGAC
>JAHAYQ010000312.1 GCA_018384465.1 Myroides sp.
GTGCTATTTTAAGTTACGCGCTTGCGGTAACATATCCTGAAAAGGTTAATAAAGTAGTAGCTTTAAGTGGTTATTTTAATGCAGATATTATGCAGCCAAAAGCAGATCTTTCGGTCTATAATCATTTAAAAATATTTGGATCACATGGTACGGTAGATCAGGTTATCCCAGTAGAATGGGCGCGTAAAGCCTCAGAATTGTTAAAGTCTTATGCTATTTCTTTTGAATATAAAGAATATCCTGTTGGTCATGGTGTAGCACCCCAAAATTTTTATGATTTAAAAGCGTTTTTAGAACAATAAGCTTTCGTAAAAAGCTGTTTAATAAGTGCAAAACATTAATAGAATGTACTATATTTGCTAATAACCTAAATAAACCTAAAAATAACGAGTATGAAAATAGGAATTACATTTAGTGCATTTGATTTGTTACATGCAGGGCATATTAAGATGTTAGAAGATGCTAAAAGGCAATGTGATTATTTAATCTGTGGTTTGCAAACCGACCCCACCATAGATCGACCGGAAAAGAACCTACCTGTACAATCGGTGGTAGAGCGGTATATACAGTTAAAAGCATGCAAATACGTGGACGAAGTAGTGCCTTATGCAACCGAACAAGATTTGGAAGATATCTTACGATCTTTTAAAATTGATGTACGAATTCTTGGCGAGGAATATCGGGATAAAAAATTCACAGGTAGAATGTATTGTGAAGAAAAGGGAATTGAATTATATTTCAATAAACGCGATCACCGTTTTTCAAGTTCGGGGTTACGAAAAGAAGTTGCTCATAAAGAGGTGTCAAAAAATTTAAACGGACAAATAACAAAATAAAATATCCCTGCTATTTTAAGCAGGGATATTTAGTTTAATACTATTTCAATTTTTATTGTTTGTATTTGTCAGCAGTAATTTTAGCAATTTTTACAATTACTTGCGTGGCTTTTAAAATACTTTCTACTGGTACGTATTCGTATTTACCATGAAAATTGTGTCCGCCAGCAAAGATATTTGGACACGGAAGTCCCATATATGAAAGTTGTGAACCGTCAGTTCCGCCGCGAATTGGCTTAATGATTGGCTTAATATCCAATTCTTTCATAGCTTGTTCTGCAATATCAACAATATGCATTACGGGCTCAACCTTTTCTTTCATGTTGTAGTATTGGTCTTTTATTTCGCACTCAACAATTTTATCACCAAACTTTTCGGCGTATTTTTTGTTGAATTTGTTTACCAATTCACGAATGAGTTTTTTACGTTTCTTGAACTTTTTCATGCTATGGTCGCGGATAATTAGCTGAACTTCTGTTTCTTCAATTGATCCTATTATGTCATTTACATGAAAAAAACCTTCGTAACCTGTTGTTTTTTCTGGAACTTCTTTAGAAGGAAGTTTAGAAATAAATTTATTAGCTAACAGCATCGAGTTGATCATTTTGCCTTTAGCATAACCTGGGTGAACGCTTTTTCCTTTGAAAATTAATTTTACTCCAGCTGCATTAAAATTTTCATATTCTAATTCGCCAATTTGACTTCCATCCATGGTGTATGCCCATTCTGCACCAAATTTATCTACATCAAATTTATGTGCTCCACGACCAATTTCTTCATCAGGTGTAAAGCCAATTCTTATTTTACCGTGTTTAATTTCAGGATTTTGGATTAAGTATTCCATTGCAGAAACAATTTCACAAATTCCTGCTTTATCGTCTGCGCCTAGCAAAGTTGTACCGTCGGTAGTAATTAAGGTTTGTCCTTTGTATTGTAATAGGTCATCAAAATAATTTGGAGAAAGTATAATGTTTTCTTCTTTGTTTAGTATGATATCACCACCGTTATAATTTTCAATAATTTGCGGTTTTACGTTTGCACCAGTAAAGTCTGGAGATGTGTCAAAATGAGAAACAAATCCGATGGTAGGTACTTCGTGAGTTACATTGCTCGGAAGGGTGGCCATGATGTATGCATTTTCGTCAATAGTTACATCTTCTAAGCCAATTTGTTTCAATTCATCAACTAATTGGTTGGCAAGATCCCATTGTTTTTTTGTTGAAGGAGTAGTGTTTGAATCAGGGTCAGATTCGGTATCAACAGTTACATAACTAATGAAACGATTGATAATATGTTGTTTGTTTTCCATTTTAAAATTGAAGTTTATTTACAAAATTATTAAAAACTGATAAGTTAATGAAATGTTGAGTGGTTTATTTACTGATTTAAGAAGAAGAAATAAAAAAAGAAGCTATCCAAACTTTTTGGGCAGTGTAAAACAAGATAACTTCTTTTTTGTTTTTAACTATACTTTTCTTAAATTTAATGCAAGAATTCTACCTCTTTCTTGTATAGATTTCAAGTATTACAATCAGCGTCAAACAGCACTTTTTCCTTATTCGTTTGACGACTTAATTTCAGAAAAACACCCTGTTCGGGTGGTTAACCAAGTTGTAGGATCCATTAACATTTAGCCACTATTAAAAGCCTACAGTAAAGAAGGTAATCCTGGTTATTATCTGTTCATTACACTCTACATCAAAATCCTACCAGACACAAAATTTTAGGGCCTCATGTAGAAAACCTTAAAGAAACTTATGGCGCAGAAATCTTTAAAAAAACAGAAAACATTACAGCCGATGTAGGCTATGGGAGCGAAGAAAACTACGATTAACTTAAAAAAGAGGAGTTAACCGCTTATGTGAAGTACAATACTTTTGACAAAGAACAAGATAAAATTAAAAAAAAGCACAAAACCTTTAGCAAAGAAAACCTTTATTACAACTAAGAAGAAGATTGTTATGTGTGTCCGTAATAATATGGTATAAATAAAATGTCTTTAATCTACTTTTGATTATCAAGATTTGGGTTTTCCACTAAGCATTAAATAAAAATCAGTTTAATCCGGGTCCTCTAGCTTTAATATTCAAATTTCAGGTTTACAATTAAGTATTATACGAGCTACATTTAATCATAAAGAGAGTCGGTGATCATCCGTGTCATCTGTGGTCAAAAAAAACAACTATCAAGGAGGTCTTCACGGTCGTGAGAA
>JAHAYQ010000242.1 GCA_018384465.1 Myroides sp.
CAAAAAGGAATTGATGAACTCACGATAAGTCATGTTTTCTGAATCTTCAATGGTATAAGTATCATCGGTAACGCCTAATTGAATTAGCATATTCCAAGCGCGCGAAAAGCCAACTCTACGCATGGTGCCTCTGTAAATGGTGTGGGCATTTTGTAAACCATACGCTTCGCGATAACTCAATGAATCACGATTAGCATACGCTTCAAATCTACCGTAACCTTCTACCTCTAAAAATTCGGTACGCTTAAAAATTCGGTGGTACGGAATGTATTTATACATACCTTGTTGTAAAAACTTAGCCGCGCCGCCTTGTCCGGCAACTACTACATTACGTGGGTTCCATGAAAATTTATACTTCCAATCATTATTATCCGATTCTGGAGCAACCAAGCCACCGCAAAAACTTTCAAAATGTACCGGATTTCCACCTTTTTCTCTAATTTCATCTAACACCTTCATGGCACTCATGTGATCAATTCCGGGATCTAATCCACATTCGTTCATAAATATCAAACCTTTGGCTTTAACCTCGTTATCTAACTCTTTTAGTTCTTTGGAAATATAAGAGGCAGTAACCAAATGTTTTTCTAATTTTAAACAATCGGCAGCAATAAGTGGGTGTAAAAATGCAGGCATCATAGAAATTACAACATCTGCTTCACGAATTAATTGGGTGCGCGCTGCTTCGTCTTTAATGTCTAAAGCGGTTGCCAAGGCGTTTGTATGTTGAGAGATTTTTTGTTGAATGGATTCAATCGACTGATCGGCTATATGTAGTTTAAACTGATCTTGTTCTGTTCGTTCTAATAAATATTTGATTAAGGAAGTAGATGATCTTCCTGCACCAAATAACAGTATAGTTTTCATTAATCTTGGTTTTGAAAAGGTAAAATTAATGAAATGCACTCTTTTAAAAAATGTTTTCTAAAATAAAATAGTTGTACCTTTGAAAAAAATCCCTCATGACTAAAAAGTTGGTAACTTTAGCAGCCTTCTTTGGATTGGTAGCTATCATCTTAGGAGCTTTCGGAGCGCACGGATTAAAAAAAGTTTTAACTGCCGAGCAATTGGTGAGTTTTGAAACCGGAGTGCGTTATCAAATGTATCACGCGTTGTTTTTATTACTCATTTCGCAACTTAACGTACTTACCGATAAACACAAACGCACAATTGGCATCCTTACAACTATTGGTGTTTTTCTTTTTTCGGGATCGATTTTTTTACTGTCAACTCAGGAATTATCGGGAATCGATTTTAGATTTTTAGGTCCTATAACCCCAGTTGGAGGTGTTTTTTTGATCCTAAGTTGGTTCTTTACCGCTTTTTATTCAATGAAACAAAAAAGCAATTAATAAAAAAACATAATAAATTTATTAGTAAGTTTGTACCCAAATTATTAATACAACACACAATTTTAAGATATGGAAGTTTCAAAGGCAATCTCTTTGGATAAATATGGAATTAAGAATGTAACTGAAATAATTTACAACCCGTCTTACGATGATTTATTTGAAGCAGAAACAGATCCAAATTTAAAAGGTTTTGAACGTGGACAGGTTTCAGAACTTGGAGCAGTAAACGTAATGACTGGCGATTTTACCGGACGTTCACCTAAAGATAAATATATTGTTAAAGATGCGGTTACAGAAAATACTATTTGGTGGACTTCTGACAAAGCAGTAAATGACAATAAACCAATCTCGCAAAATACTTGGGAAGCATTAAAAGAAAATGCAGCCGAAGAATTGTCAGGCAAAAAATTATATGTAGTTGATGCTTTTTGTGGTGCTAACGAAGATACTCGTTTAAAAGTTCGCTTTATTATGGAAGTGGCTTGGCAAGCACATTTTGTAAAAAACATGTTTATACGCCCTACCGAAGAAGAATTAGACAACTTTGGTGAGCCAGATTTCGTAGTAATCAACGCTTCAAAAACATCGTTTAAAGATTACAAAGCACACGGACTAAACTCTGAAGTGTATGTAGCTTTTAACTTAACTGAAAAAATTCAATTAATTGGTGGTACTTGGTACGGTGGAGAGATGAAAAAAGGTCTTTTCTCTATGATGAACTACTATTTGCCATTACAAGGAATTGCCTCTATGCACTGTTCAGCTAACAAAGGAAAAGAGGGCGATGTAGCTGTTTTCTTTGGTTTATCAGGAACAGGAAAAACAACTTTGTCAACAGATCCAAACCGTGAATTAATTGGTGACGATGAGCATGGATGGGATAATGATGGTGTTTTTAATTTTGAAGGTGGATGTTATGCTAAAACTATTGACTTATGTCAAGAAAATGAGCCAGAAATCTTTGCAGCGATCAAACGCAATGCCTTATTAGAAAACGTAACTGTTGACGAAAACGGTAAAATTGATTTTACAGATGGATCTGTAACTCAAAATACTCGAGTTTCATATCCTATCGATCATATCGAAAATATTGTAAAACCTGTGTCAAAAGCAGGACATGCAAAGAAAGTAATTTTCTTAACAGCTGATGCTTTCGGTGTAATGCCTCCGGTTTCTAAATTAACACCAGAGCAAACCAAATACTTTTTCTTATCTGGCTTTACAGCAAAATTAGCAGGAACAGAGCGTGGAGTTACGCAACCTGAACCTACTTTCTCTGCTTGTTTTGGAAAGGCTTTCTTAAGCTTACACCCAACAAAATACGGTGAAGAATTAGTTAAGAAAATGGAAGAGCACAATGCAACCGCATATATGGTAAACACTGGCTGGAACGGAACGGGCAAACGTATTTCTATTAAAGATACGCGTGCAATTATCAACAGAATCTTAGACGGTTCTATTGAAAAGGCTGAAACTACTATAGTTCCAATCTTCAACTTGGCTGTTCCTACTGCCTTAGAAGGTGTTGATACTAATATTCTAGATCCGCGAAATACGTACACCGATTCAAAAGAATGGGAAACAAAAGCAACCGATTTAGGTAAATTGTTTGTAGCAAACTTTGTTCAATATACCGATAACGAAGAAGGAAAATCATTAGTTGCTGCAGGTCCGCAATTATAATTTTTTTTAAAACATACTAAAAAGCTCAACAAAAGTTGGGCTTTTTTTAATTTAATACACCTTTTGCGCTTTCTTAATGTAGGTTAATACGTTACAAAGTAATTTGTAGTAATTTTGACTTGTTAAACAATTAAAATTATATTCAAATGAAAAAAATAGCCTTATTATTCGTAGCCACTTTGTTTTCTGTTGCAACATTCGCTCAAACAAAGTATAATGTAGATAGCTACCATTCGTTCTTAAACTTTTCGGTAGGTCATTTAGGAATTTCGTTTGTTGACGGACGTATGGATAAATACGACGGTTCGTTAGAAATGAAAAACGAAGACATTACCACAGCAAAATTTAATTTTACTATTGATGCTAATTCCGTAAATACCGGCGTTCAAATGCGTGACGATCACTTGCGTTCTGCTGACTTTTTTGAAGTTGAGAAGTATAAAGAAATCAAATTTGTATCTACATCAATTAAAAAAGACGGTAAAAACTACAAGTTAACAGGTAACTTAACTATTAAAGATGTTACTAAACCAGTAACTTTTGATTTGGTATACGGTGGATTGTTAGCAGATGACGGTCAAGGAAACCAAAAAGTAGGTTTTCAAGCTACTACAACAATCGACAGAACTGCTTTTAACATCAATTACGACCCAACAGGTATGGGAATTGCTAAAGACGTAAAATTCATTGTTAACTTAGAATTTAACAAAGCAAAATAATTTTTTCATAATAATTAAGTAAACAACAAACAACCAAAAAACGCATCAAGAAATTGATGCGTTTTTTATTATTTCGATTATCTAAAGCCACCTTTGCCAGCAAAGAAATCTATCTTAAATTATCTACAAACTTTAAAATTTGTTGTTTGTAAATTTCATTTCGTGTAATAACTTCTATTTGAGTGCCATCTTTGGTATTACACAAAATTGACCATCTACCGAAATTATTACTATCAATAAAATTGACTAATAATTTAAATTGACTTTCTTCTTTCAATAAAACTTGAAATTCTTGCATGCTTTAGATTTTTAAAGCATTAATAATCATAAAGATACAAAAAAGACACTCCAAATGAAGTATCTTTCTATTATCTAAAAACCATAAACTAAAAGCTTACAGCTAATTAATCATTCAGCTTTAAAACGGCCATAAATGCCGATTGTGGTATTTCTACGTTTCCTACTTGGCGCATACGTTTTTTACCGGCTTTTTGTTTTTCCAATAATTTACGTTTACGCGAAATATCTCCTCCGTAACATTTAGCAGTAACGTCTTTACGTAACGCTTTAATGGTTTCACGGGCAATAACTTTTGCACCAATTGCTGCCTGAATAGGAATGTCAAACTGTTGACGAGGAATCAGTTCGCGTAATTTCTCGCACATTTTTTTACCAATATGATACGCATTGTCTTCGTGAATTAAAGCGGATAACGCATCTACATTCTGAGCGTTTAATAAGACATCTAATCGCACTAATTTTGATGGACGCATTCCAATTGGGTGGTAATCAAACGATGCATATCCTTTAGAAACTGTTTTTAATCGATCATAAAAATCAAACACAATTTCTGCCAAAGGCATATCAAAGTTCAACTCTACACGTTCTGGTGTTAAATACGTTTGATTGGTAATTTGTCCGCGTTTTTCGATACACAAACTCATTACTTGCCCCACAAAATCTGCTTTTGTAATAATGGTGGCTTTAATAAACGGCTCTTCTACACGGTCTAATTTTGATGGTTCTGGTAAATCAGAAGGATTGTTGACAATCATCCGTGTTTCGGGCTCTTTTTTGGTATATGCGTAATACGATACGTTGGGCACGGTAGTAATTACCGTCATGTTAAACTCGCGCTCTAAACGTTCTTGAATAATTTCCATGTGCAACATTCCCAAGAATCCACAACGGAAACCAAATCCTAAAGCGGCTGAACTTTCTGGTTGAAATACCAACGACGCATCGTTTAACTGTAATTTTTCCATCGAAGCACGCAAATCTTCATAATCTTCAGTATCAACCGGATAAATTCCGGCGAAAACCATTGGCTTTACATCTTCGAATCCTGAAATCATATTTTGGGTTGGTGTAACAGCATCGGTAACTGTATCACCTACTTTTACTTCGCGTGCTTCCTTAATTCCAGAAATTAAATAGCCTACGTCTCCTGTAGAAATTTTTTGTTTAGGCACTTGGTTCAGTTTCAATGTCCCAATTTCATCGGCATAATATTCTTTGCCGGTTGCCATAAACTTAATTTTCTGATTCTTTTTAATTTCGCCATTGATTACACGAAAAATTACCTCAATACCACGAAATGGATTGTAAACCGAATCGAAAATCAAGGCCTGTAATGGCTCATCCGGATTTCCTTGAGGAGCAGGTACTCGTTCAATAATTGCTTCTAAAATCTTATCCACACCAAATCCGGTTTTACCCGATGCATGTATAATATCTTCGTGCTTACAGCCTAATAATTCCACAATATCATCGCTCACTTCTTCTGGGTTTGCAGAAGGTAGATCTACTTTATTTAATACCGGAATAATCTCTAAATCGTTTTCTAAAGCTAAATAAAGGTTAGAAATGGTTTGTGCTTGAATGCTTTGTGCGGCATCCACAATCAACAAAGCACCTTCACACGCAGCAATTGATCGAGAAACCTCGTACGAAAAATCCACGTGTCCCGGAGTGTCAATCAAGTTTAAAATATAGGTTTCGCCTTTATAATTGTATTCCATCTGAATGGCGTGCGACTTAATCGTAATACCGCGTTCGCGTTCCAAATCCATACTATCTAATAACTGCGCTTGGGCTTCACGAGCCGTAACTGTTTGCGTAGCGTCCAATAAGCGATCGGCAAGGGTACTTTTCCCATGGTCGATATGCGCGATAATACAAAAGTTTCTAATATGCTTCATTCGTCTAAAATATCTAAAAT
>JAHAYQ010000327.1 GCA_018384465.1 Myroides sp.
TGAAGAATTTGAAAATTTTTGGGAAGTACCAGCCGGAGAAAGTTGGCATAGCCGCTTCTTTTAAGAACAGTAAAACCTACACAAAAGTGTAGGTTTTTTTATGAGTACTAACCCAACTAACACTTGATCAATAATGTTTTATATTTTCTATTATCGGATATTTTACAGATATGTATAATTATCGGTATTTAATCAGATATTTAAAATTATTGATTATATTTACAATAAAAAAATGATTGCAGTTATAACTGGTGATGTGGTAACATCTCGTTCTTTACAACCCGAACAGTGGTTAACGCATTTAAAAAAAGGATTAGCGCTATTTGGGGAAGCACCAGTAGATTGGGATATATACCGTGGCGATGGATTTCAATTGCGGACTACTGCGACAGATGCGTTGTTGCACGCAGTAATGTTAAAAGCTTGGATGAAACATTATAAACAGATTGATGTGCGTTTAAGTATCGGCGTGGGAGAACAAACCTATACCACAACTCATATCACTCAGGGCAATGGTAGTGCTTTTGAGTTTTCAGGTGAAGGATTTGATCGATTAGATAAAAAAAACTTATCAATAACCACAGCTGATAAATTGCTAAACGACACATTAAGCGTAATGATTGATTTATCTTTGATAGTAATGGATAAGTGGACAGAAAAATCCGCTGAAGCCATTTTCATCAAGTTAAAAAATCCGACACTCAATCAAACTCAAATAGCAAAAATTTTGGGTAAGGGGCAGGGCACGGTTAGTGAAGCATTAAAACGTGGTGGTTTTGATGAAATCTATCAACTTATTCAATATTATCATAAAACCATAAAAGTGTATGTGGCTACTCATTCTTAAAATTTTCACTGCTCATTTGTTAGGCGATTTTGTGTTTCAAACTCGAAAAATGGTGCAAAACAAACATCAACTCCCTTATTTTGTTGCTCATATATTGATTCATGCGTTATTGCTTTGTATGTTTTTATGGAACGATGCATTATGGTGGCTTATTTTAATAATTATCATAACACACGCTGCTATAGATTGGGTAAAAATTAAATTAACGAACCGCATAAAGCCTGTTGTTTTATTTATTATTGATCAACTGTTGCATGTATTTGTTATAGTTCTTTGTTTAGTAGTATTTTTAAACTTAAATATTAATTTTTTATTCCTTCAACATCCGCAATTTTGGTTGTTAGTTACAGCTATTATTCTGCTTACACAAGTTACAGCTATTGTCATTCGGATTTTGTTATCGCCTTATCAAGATCATAAAAAAATAACTAATTTTTCAGCACAACCAACTACAAAAAATGTGTTGTTTAACGCCGGAAAATACATTGGTATCTTAGAAAGGTTGTTTATTTTTGGTTTCGTACTTGCTAATTTTTGGGAAGGTATCGGTTTTTTATTGGCAGCAAAATCTATTTTTAGGTTTGGAGATTTAAACAATGCAAAAGAACGTCACTTAACCGAATATGTATTAATTGGTACGTTTTTAAGCTTTGGTAGTGCTATTGTTGTAGGACTATTGTTTAACTATTTAAAACACATTTTATGAACAACATAGAAGATTTCAGAAACTATTGTTTGTCGTTTAAAGGAGTAACAGAAAAGTTTCCGTTCGATGAAACCACTTTGGTTTTTTATGTGATGGAAAAAATGTTTTGCTTGGTTGATATTAACGATTTTGATTATTGTAATTTGAAGTGCGATCCCGATGAAGCACAAGAACTTAGAGCTCTTTATGAAGGAATTAAACCCGGATACCACATGAACAAAAAACACTGGAATAGTGTATATTTTAACAGCGATGTGCCTTTTGAATTAATAAACAATTTGGTTTTAAAATCGTATCATTTGGTAGTAAAGAAGTTGACCAAAAAACAGCAAGGCCTTCTTGATGAAATATAAAAGGAGACAAGAGCACATTAAACAAGATAAAAATCTTACATTATATTTATCCTAAATATACAGAAATATTGTAATTTTACAGCCAAACTACACTTCGTTATGGGTTCAAAAATATTGTTGACTTCTAAAGAAGTTGATATCATCTTACATCGTTTGGCATGCCAACTGATCGAAAAACACAACGATTTTTCTAATACGGTATTGATAGGTATCCAACCGCGTGGAAAATTTCTTGCAGAACGTATTGCTACTATCTTAAAAAACGATTATGGTATTAATACCGTTGACCTTGGTTTTCTAGATATTACTTTTTTTAGAGATGATTTTCGTAGAAACGACAAGCCGTTGGAAGCCAATAAAACACAAATTGATTTTTTAGTAGAAGACAAAAATGTAGTCTTTATAGATGATGTATTGTACACCGGGCGTAGTATTCGCGCAGCACTAACAGCAATACAATCATTTGGTAGACCGAATGAAATTGAATTAATGGTGTTGATTGACAGACGTTTTAGTAGACATTTACCTATTCAGCCCGATTATCGAGGCAGGCAAATTGATGCCTTCAACAACGAAAAAGTTCGTGTGCAATGGAAAGATGTTGATGCCGAAGCAGACGAAGTTTATTTAATAGCAAATCCTCTTAATTAATACGAAAACTACCAGTAATTCACAATGAAAGAATTAAGCGTTAACCACTTATTAGGCATAAAATATATCAATAAAAACGATATAGATCTTATTTTTGAAACTGCCGATCAGTTTAAAGAGGTAATCAACCGACCGATAAAAAAGGTTCCGTCACTTCGAGATATCACCATTGCCAACATTTTTTTCGAAAACAGTACAAGAACAAAATTATCGTTTGAATTGGCTCAAAAAAGATTGTCTGCAGATGTGATAAGTTTTTCAGCAGCGCAATCATCCGTTAAAAAAGGAGAAACTTTGATTGATACGGTGAATAACATCCTTTCTATGAAAGTAGATATGGTGGTAATGCGTCACAGCAATCCAGG
>JAHAYQ010000328.1 GCA_018384465.1 Myroides sp.
GAAATAAAACTGGTTACAAAATAACTTGCTGCTACTGGTAAAAAGTAGGTGCCTTGATATAAACCTTCTTTTCCTTTTGGTGTAATTAGTGCAATAAACGACGATACAGTAGGGCTGCTCATCATTTCGCCAATAGCAAAAATCATGGTGCCAATAATGGTAAACCACACGTTGCCCGAGTAAAATGTTAAACCGATACCAATGGTTGCAATGATCGCTCCACGGATTACCGCATTGATATGACGCATTTTAATTACAAAAAACGAAATGGTTATTTGAAAAAGGATAATCATTAACGAATCAATATTGGTAAACCATTCTGGTTTTACTTGTCCGTCTTGTGTTAATAAACCACCTAAAGCAGGCAGATTTTCATTTAACCAATTGCTTAAAACTGCCGAATTTACCCAATCTTCGATAAAGTTAGGAAGTGTGTTGAATAATTGGTTAAACATGGTCCAAAAACCAACCATTAATAACAATAAAACACCTAAGCGAATGTCTTTTAAGGCTTCAAAAATACCTAAAACTGATTCTTTTATTGCTTCGCCTATCGAGTTTTTAGGTTTTTCTACTTTTGGTTCTTTGTAAAATAATAGTAAAACAATTAAATTAATACCAATTACAATAGCGGCTTGTATAAAAATGATTTTCCAACCATAAGTAGTTCGTAAACCAGATGACATTGCCGGACCTATAAAACCACCAATATTAACCATCATATAAAAAATACCAAAGCCCATGGTTCCTGTAGTTTCGTTGGTATTACGTGCAACTATTGCCGAAGCTACCGGTTTAAAGAATGCAGCACCAACGGCAACCAATAAAAATACCATGTAAACACTCCAATACGTATTCACTTCGCCTAATAGGTAATAGCCTGTAATCATGATGATATAAGCAATGGTAAGCGATATTTTATAACCGATACGATCTGCAATAACTCCAAAAATTAATGGTAGAAAATAAAGTATTCCTACAATATTTCCCATGATGTTCCCTTTTTGAACGTGATCAAATCCTAAACCACCGGTATCGGTTGATCCTACCAAATAAAGTCCAAAAAGTGTGTAAATTCCGTACCAAGCCCAACGTTCCATTAGCTCCATGAAGCTGGCAATCCAGAAATTCTTGTTGAAAGATCCTATCGTCTTAAAAAACGACGGTTTTGTATTGTCTGACATAAATATTAAGAAAATGTTATAACCTACAAATAAAGCAAATTATTTACAACCTTGTATAAGGTACAGGTTAGTTTTTTAATTTTTATATAGCTTTTAAAAATGCAATGTGTTGTAAAATAAAAGACAATACGTTTTTTTATTTAAATATCAAACTTTTTAAAAAGGGCTGTTCTATAACTTTCCGGATAGTATGCATACTGTTTGATCCATAAATCTTGTAAAATGTTTTTAATATTTACGGTTGAATAATGTTCAAATACAAAGTTTTTTGCATTTTCCAAATCAATACTATTTAATTGGTTTGGCAGGAATTCAATTAACGATTTAGCAATGCTTTGCAGTAAAAATATATGGTTTTGTTTAAATAAAACATCAGAATATTTATTGAGAATAGATAGTGGAATATCGTCTTGTTTTATGACATCGCACATTTTTGCATAATTCTTTTCATCATTTAAAATTTCAAAATAAACGTCGATGTATTTGTGGTGTTTGTGAAAAGAGTTTCTTAAACGGGATAAGGTGTTGGCTCTAAATTTTGATAAATACGGTTTGTCATCTAAATGTTGTTGTATAAATTGGTAATCTTCAAAATTTGGATCGATTTGGAATTTATCATGTTTCACTAAAGCTACATTTTTAAAGTTTCCTTGACTTGTGAAAATTTCCTCTAAAATAAGCAGGTACGGTAAATTATAATCTATTTTACTATTACTAGAAATACATTTTGAACAATACGCAATAGTTAGTTCTGGATGGATATCTTTTAAGGCATTCAAAAATTTTACATTAAAGGCATTTTCATAAGGATAAATAGTGAAATACTCATTTACTGTTTCAAAATCGTTGTTCTCTACAACAATGTCTAACAAGATAGAATTAAATTCCAAACGCAGCGTAAAATCTTCTTCAATATATTCTAAAAGATTTTTTTTGATACATGCCGAAACAAACTTTTTACGGTTTGGCTTTGCTGTATCGTGAATATGTTTCAAAATTTCCAAATAATAATTACCAATCGTAAATTCTAAATTAAACAAGTCATCCACAAAAACCGTTACTTGCTTTTTCCATGCATCTTCGTCTTGCAGCTGATTGAAAATTAAGGCAAATTTTTCTATAACAGAAAATATGTATTTTGGAAACCGTGTGCCTGGAACGGTGTATTTTAAGTTTTGAGCTGCTAAATTTTCAATGAGGCTGATTATTAAAACAAAAGCCTTTTTTTTATCAATTTGCATTTGCAGATAATCAAAAACAGGCGCAAGCACTTTGTTTAATAGTTCTAATATTTTTTTTAACTCATTTAGTTCAATTTTTTTACGCTTTGCCATGATAGAGGTAAAGCTGCTGGAAATTAATTTTTCTATGTCATCTACTTCATACGAGACAGCTTTTTTTGAAAAATGCATTAAAAACTGCATTTCAACTTCTTTGTTTTGAGTCAGAATTGTTGAAAGCCAATTGGTTATTTCGTTTAAACCTAAATCTTGTAACAGTATTTGAGATTCACTTAATTTGGGTGCCTTTTTTTTACGGGTGGTTTTAGTTGTAACAGTAGTGCTATCTCCGGAAAGGTGTAATAATAAAGCGGTTTTATGAATACAAAAAGCATCTTTCAGCTTACAGTCGCAAGAAGATTCTAAAACTTCATCGTTTACCATTTTTAACTTTACATCAAAACTCTGTGTTTCATCATCAACAAAGGCAATGAAATTATTTTTTGTTTCTTCTTCCACTTCTCGTACCGTTAATTTATTCACTTTGTTTTTTTTAGCGGTCGTTAATTTGTTGATGTATTGTATTGCGTTCATATATAAAATGTGCTTTCCGATTTAAATTTTAAATAATTAGATAATGAATATTGAGTAGTTGATGTTTTGAAGTTAATTATCCTCTATCTCGTTGCTGAATAACCATTAACATCAAACTTAAAACAACTTGTTCTTCGTTAAAGGAAGTGTTGCTTAATTTTTGAACTTCAAATTTTCTACCCCAAAACGATGGTTTTTTAATCAGTTCCATTAATTCTTTTCCTTGAAGATCGGTTACCACATATTTAGGATTAAAAACGTATCCTGACATCATACCGATTAAAGGAATTTCGCCCAAAACAGCATCCATAAACCGAACCATTGCATTGCGTTCTTTTACTGTATATAATAAATTACCGTTGTTATCTTGTAAATGATAGGTAGCTTTAAAAAACGAACGCAGTGTTTTTTTACGCACTTTTCCAATAGCGTGTTGTTGCGTATTGGCTATGGTAAAGGTTTGTTGAAAATCAATTATTTTATTGGATACCATATCGTAAACTACTTCTTCTCTAGATTCATCTCGAAATACTTTGATATGATCTCTGAGTTTGAAAAACTTTTCACGTACAAAAAAAATAGTTTTCCCTGTGGCATCTGTAGTCGTAAAATCATTAGTTATAGTAGTTATTTTAAATAAAAAATGTAAGGGGTATTGATACATTGCTTTAGAATTTTTGATAAATATATACTTTTTTTATGTTGTAAAACAAAATGTCCTTTTCAGTTTTTTTGAAAAGGACATTTTATATTTAAATCGATATAAGTTATTATTAATTAATTCCGTGCATTTTCTTTTTAAGCATTGGGTTCATCAACAATAAAATGATTCCTACAGAAATTGGTAATACAGCAATGATTAAGAAGAATACCGAAAGAGAATATTTTTCTGAAATGGTATCAATCATTCCACCCATTTGCGCAGCAATCATATTTGAAATTGCCGAAGCCATAAACCATAAACCGAAAATTAATCCGATTAATCGTTTTGGTGAAAGCTTACTTACATACGATAAACCAACAGGCGATAAACACAATTCGCCCATAGTTTGGAAGAAATAGGCTAAAATTAACCAAATCATACTTACCCTTACAATTCCTGCTTCAGCTCCTTGTGGTATTGGCGAAGCACCGTAGGCTACCACCAAGAAACTAATTCCTACTAAAAATAAGCCCATTGCAAACTTTACAGGTCCAGACGGATTCCAATATTTTTCCCATAATTTACTAAATAACGAAGCAAAGGATACAATGAAAAACGCATTTAATATTTGAAACCACGAAACGGTTACTTCTGTTTCTAACGAAGTAAACTCTCTGTACACTTTCCAAAATCCTAATACTGCAATAGAAGCAAATGATAATGAGGTAAAAAATATAGTTAATGGATATTGTCTGAAAATCTTTTTAGCTAAACTAAACAATACAAAAGTTACCACAATAATAGGGAATATTGTAAGGGCAGCATCTACCCATTTAAAGGTTGTTGCAGCACCACCTTCTAAAATTCTCTGGGTATAATCTTTTGCAAAGATACTTAAAGATCCACCGGCTTGTTCAAAGGCTAAAAAGAAGAAAATACTCGCAACCATTAATACACCTACAACAAATAAGCGATCTTTCACCACATTTGCAGGAGCTTCTGGTTCAGATTCTTCTTCTTTTACAACTTCAATTGAGGCAGCTTTTTTGGGATCATCACCAATAATTCCAAATATTTTTTGACCGAAATAGAATTGCAACATACCAAAAAACATGAATACACCAGCTAAACCAAAGCCGTAATGCCATCCGATTTTTTCACCCAAATATCCACATAACAAGGATCCTAAGAATGCTCCGGCGTTGATTCCCATGTAGAAAATGGTATAACCTGCATCTTTCTTAGAACTTGTATCAGGATAAAGCTGACCAACCATTGATGAAATATTTGGCTTAAACATACCGTTTCCTAAGATCATTAACGCCAAACCAACAAAGAAAAAGTTTTTGTCAAAACCTTCTAATGCCATGGATGCGTGACCTAAAGTCATTAATAAAGCTCCAATAAGAATAGCTTTTTTAAATCCAGTTAATTTATCAGCAAGCATACCACCAATAAGCGGAGTGGCGTAAACTAACATCGTGTACCAACCGTACAAACTCATTGCTTCGGCATTGGTCCATCCCCAACCACCTTTGGTAATTTCAGAAACTAAGAATACTACTAATAAAGCACGCATCCCGTAGTAACTGAAGCGTTCCCACATTTCGGTAAAGAAAAGTATGAATAGCGCTGCCGGATGTCCTAATACCGTTCGGGTATCTGCTCCTTGTTTTTGAAGGTGTTTTGATAATCCTAAATCGTTTGATTGATCCATTTTAAATTTATTTGAATTGTTTTTTGTTTGTAAAAATAAATTAATTTTTCAAATTACAGTTTTTCTAAAAGGTAATTCGTCATTTTTGTATATAATTGCTCACGGGTTTTGCCTCCGTAAATGCCATGGTTTTTGTCGGGATAAATTAACCATTCAAAATCTTTATTCAAATGCACTAATTGGTTAATCAATACCATAGCGTTTTGAACGTGTACGTTATCATCAGCAGTTCCGTGAATCAAAAGATAATTTCCTGTTAATTTATCGGCATGCGTAATCGGCGAATTATTATCGTATCCGCTTGGGTTTTCTTGTGGAGTGGTCATAAAACGCTCGGTATAAACGGTATCATAAAAGCGCCATGACGTTACAGGAGCAACGGCAATTGCCGTTTTAAATACATTGTTTGCTTGAAATAAACAGTTGCTACTCATAAATCCGCCGTAGCTCCAACCCCAAATTCCTATTCGGTTTTCATCGATATAAGTTTCTTTAGCCAACTGTTTGGCAACATAAATTTGATCTTCTACTTCGTATTTACCTAATTCTTTTTGGGTTACTTTTTTAAATGTTGCCCCTTTAAATCCTGTTCCTCTACCATCCACACAAACGATGATGTAGCCTTTTTGAGTCAGCATAAAATGCCAGTAATCATTACTGTCAAACCATTTATCAGCTACTTGTTGCGACCCAGGTCCTGAATATTGATACATTAAAATTGGATATTTTTTCTTTGGGTCGAAATCTTTTGGCTTGATGATGTATCCGTTTAAATCGTTCCCAACCTCGTTTTTAAAAGTGGTAAATTCTTTTTTCGGCAGATCAAACTTTTTCAAATTATTCTCTAATGCTGAATTATTTAAAATTTCTTTGATTTTTTTTCCTGACGAAGTTTCCATCAACGTATAAGACGGTGCTTGCGTGCTTGAAGAATGATTATTGATAAAATACTTAAAATCAGGACTAAAAGTTGCACTATTCGTTCCGACTGCTGAAGAAAGTTGTTTTTTGTTCTTTGCGTTTAGTTGAATACTAAAGACATCGCGTTTGGTAGATCCGTTTTCAACCGATTGGTAATAAATGGTTTCATTATCAGGATTGTAGCCATAATAATTAGTTACTTCCCAATTGCCCGAAGTTACCTTGTTGTTCAAACTTCCATCTTTATTATAATGATAAATATGGTTGTAACCGTCTTTTTCGCTTGTCCAAATAAAGCTATTATCGTTTAAAAAAGTCAAATTGTCGGTCACATCTACATACGCATCGTCTTTTTCGGTCAAAATAGTTGAAACTTTACCCGAATGGGCATCAACAAAATATAAATTCAATTGATTTTGATGGCGATTCAAGGTTTGTACACTTAATAAATTCTTGTCGTTGGTAAATTTTATGCGAGGAATGTAATAATCTTTTTCTGTATTTAAAGCTATGTTTTGAGTTGATGCTTTTGAAACATCGTACAAATGCAAGCTCACTTTTGCGTTGTTTTCACCCGCTTTTGGATATTTAAACACCTGTTGCTGCGGATACAATTCGTTGCCGTAAACGTCCATAGAAAAAACAGGAACTTCCGATTCATCAAACCTTATAAAAGCCAATTGCGTTCCATCGGTATTCCAATCGAATGCTCGTACAAAAGCAAATTCTTCCTCGTAAACCCAATCGGTAATACCGTTAATGATGCTGTTTTTTTCTCCGTCTTTGGTAATTTGCGTTGTTTTTTGTGAAGCTACATCAAAAATATACAGATTGTTTTCAAATGCATAAGCAATTTTAGACCCGTCTTTATTCAACAAAGGTTCCTGAATAGCATTCTCGCTGATTTTTATAAGCGATTTTGAAGCGATATCGAACAAATAATAAACCGATGTAAACGAATGACGGTAAATGGGATTGTAATTGGTTGCAATTAAGATTTTATCGTCGGTTTTATTGATGGAATAATCCGAAATCATTTTAATTTCAGGAAAATCAGCACTGTTAAATAACGTTTGTACTTTTTCTAAGGTAGTAAAATCAAAAGCATCAATGGTAAATGAGTTGGAATTTCGATTATAATCTAAAACACTGTACTGGTTTTTGGTATGCAGCGTATTTAAAGCATTTAACTGATTGGTTCTAAAAGTACCGTTCCAAATTTGTTCAACTTCTATTTTTTGTTGTGCTTCTACTGTACTTAATGAAGACAATAGCACACTCGCTAATAAGAAAAACGTTCTCATTTTAGTTTCTTAAAAAAATTAAA
>JAHAYQ010000330.1 GCA_018384465.1 Myroides sp.
TTAAAAAATCCTGTAGACATTACTGTTTATTTTATTTTTTAGTTAAAAATATAAGGTACATTCATAATAAACAAAGGCACTTTTACACGAAAAATTTGTGATGTGCTGTGGTTGATAAGGGTAAAATAGCCTTGCATACTTCCTGTT
This sequence comes from Myroides sp., assembly GCA_018384465.1. Classification (GTDB taxonomy): domain Bacteria; phylum Bacteroidota; class Bacteroidia; order Flavobacteriales; family Flavobacteriaceae; genus Flavobacterium. The sequence continues at coordinate 148 of JAHAYQ010000330.1, forward strand.
ATTCCAGAAATAAAACAACCTGACGTGTATTCAAAATCTTTGGTTGGCTGTACAATAGGCGTTTTACCTATTACCCCTTCGCCTTCTACTATGGTATCAAAATTAAGTGCGTCCTTTATTAACCAATATCGACTTAAAAGTTGCACTACATCGGTACTTTGATTTTCAATACGAATATCATAATTAAAAAAATGCACAAGGTTATTTAAATGTAAAGTTTCTTTAACGTGATACACTTTTACCTCTACTTTTATGCCTCTTGTGATTTTTGAAACCATTTTTATAATTTAATCAAAATTACGAATATTTTTTTAATTAGTAATTAGTTTACTATCGCTTTTACCCAAACCAATAATACGTTCGTATCGATCCGAATCGGCTTTATAATAAACCAATGCGTGATATACATTTTCGGTTTCTACATAATTACCATCAGGGTTTAATTCTTCTAAAACCTTTCCGCTGCTATTTACAATTACATATTTATAATTAACAAAACCTTGCTTAAGGAGTAATGCGGTAGTATATGCTTGTAGTTCATCATTAAAATCTAATTCAGAATCGGGTGATATTTGATAATCGTTAAACATACCCACTATATGCAATTTTTGGTTATTGGGCAATTTTTCTAAATGATAGGTAAAATACATCCAGGTATAATCAGCTTCGGTCGTGTGGTTACTTCTCAGGATATTCCTTGGAGCAAAGGCTCCGTTTAAATCCTCGTAATACGAATAATAATTACTGTTTCTTAAGGGTGCTTTTGGTCTAAGAAATACATCAAACAAATCTCTTCTTGTAATGCGTTCTATGTTGTTATTTACCTGTTTTATGTCACTATTATCAAAATAAAGAAATTCGTTTCCTGCCCAAAAATTAGTTTCTTCATCATATTGATAGGTAAAAGAATTACCTAATACATATTGCGGTGCCAAACCTTGCAAAGCGTTATACCACTGTCCGTTTTGCAATAAAACCACGTTGATATTTTTTTTGGGATTTTGCAGAGTTGCCGATCCAAAATCAATATTTAAATACACATTTTGTTTGTTATGACGCATTTTTAAATCTCTGGTGCGCTTTACTTCCACCCCTACTGTGGTTACATCTTCATAAATTACAAACCGTCTTTGTAACACTTTTTGGCTATTTACATCATAAATTTCTAATAGATAATTACCCGAAATAAGAATTTTAGTTTCTCTATTTGGTATAGTTAATTGGTAATTTACAAATGCTTGTAGGGTATTAAACGACGTTTGATAGGTGGTAATACGTGCATTTTGTATACCTGATAAATACTCATTTGTATTTAAGTTTGACGGTTTCCAATTTCTATCACAGTGAATGATTTTATAATAATAATCGGTTTCGGATCCCATTAAATCATCGAATGAAAAATGAAATCGTTCGTTTAATTTGAATATCGGAATAAGTGATTCATTTCCTTGACTAAAAGCGACCGATTTTAAGTAGTAAGGATCTGTAGAAGAAAATCCGTTTAAAATGGATATAAAATAAATAAATACAGCTATTATTTTTTTCATGGAAAACTTTTTCTGTTTATTGTAAAGATACTAATGATTTATAAATTTACATTAGAAAAGTTTTTTTTAAGTGTATTTTTTTCACCTAAGTAAAATGGAGGCAATTGAAGAACAATTGAACAAAATTAATGGACAAACGCATTGAATAAAAAATTATGATTAAAAACACACAACTATAAACATATTTCAGGTATGATTATTTCCGGTAAAAGTGAAAAACCACAAAACTCCGGCTAGATATTGGATAATATTTAATTAAAATAAACAAACCCAACTTACTGTCTGTAAAAGACATAACAAATTTGTTTGATTTTTATTAAAAAAATGTTTTGCAAGTATAAAATAAAATTATACATTTGCACCGTTGAAACCTAATAAACAATAGCCTTTCAACAACAAACAAGTAATTTAGAACTTATTATTTTCTAACACAAAAGCTGTAAAGCTTTATATCAAATTAGAAATAAAAATATGGCCAGGGGAGATACTCAAGCGGCCAACGAGGACGGACTGTAAATCCGTTGGGAAACCTTCGCAGGTTCGAATCCTGCTCTCCCCACCAACTAAAAAGCTCGACAATGTCGAGCTTTTTTATTTCTTCTTCTTAAAGGGATCAAGTGCAAAAGTTGGGGATTATCCAAAAAGATTAGATGATCTGAATAAGAAAAAGTCGATTTCTCTAACTCCTCTAAACTGACTTCTGAATCCTTTAATTTTAGCATTAAAAGATTCTGCAGAAGCATTTGTACTTCTATTGTCAAAATTGTTTAGTATTGATTGTTAATTAACCATTACCGTGTTGATAGCTATTAATGTACCTTTCTTTACTTTGGCTTTTTTATTAGTGACAATAGTGTACAGTTCACCTTGAGATAAGGCTACTTCGTCAGTAGCTAAATGAGTTCCGATATTTTCGGGATAAATAATCCATTGACGGGCATGTTGTCTAGGTTCCCAAGTACTAAAAGAACTAAGGTGTTTTTATATTGTCTTTGGAGTTTTTTTAAGTCTAGCTAAGAACCAACTAAATAAGGTATAATCTAAATTCTCAGGAACTTATAGTTCTTTTTTATGATTAATCTCATAAAAACATGTCACTTTAATTAGTTAACTTTACTCATTAACATATATCATAAAAAATAAAATCATGAAGAAAACAGTAAAAGCTTTAGCTTTTTTATCATTAGTTGCATTAACAGCAGCATGTAACAAAAAAGATACAACAGTAACACCTGCAAATGATACAACTACAGAACAAGCAACAACTACGGAAGCAAACGATACTTTTACAGTAGAAATTGGAGCGAACGACGCAATGCAGTTTAGCCAAAATGAAATAAAAGTTCAAGTAGGTGAGTTGGTAACCCTAAAATTAGTACATACTGGTAAAATGGTTAAAGAAATGATGGGACACAACTTTGTATTACTGAATAAAGGAGTAGATTTTAATGCTTTTGCGCAAAAAGCAGCTTTAGAAAAAGACAATGAATACATCCCGGTTGATGCAGGATCTGATGTAATTGCTTTTACCAAAATGATTGGTGGTGGGGAAACTGCAACGGTTGATTTCACAATTACAGAAGCTGGAACGTACGAGTTTTTATGTACCTTC
>JAHAYQ010000003.1 GCA_018384465.1 Myroides sp.
GCAAATGGTGCAGAGGCTAAAGATTATTTGAAGGATATTGACAACTACGTGAATGGACAGTTAAAATATAATTTAAACCCAGATTTTAACGGACGTAAAACAGGTGATAACATCTTTGATATCAATGATAAATATTACGGTGATAATGATGTTATGGGCGATCGTGACCATGCAAAACACGGTACACACGTTGCTGGTATCATTGCACAAACTCGTGGTAATGGTATAGGTGGCGACGGTGTAGCAACAAATAATGTAGAAATTATGTCGTTACGTGCCGTGCCAGACGGAGATGAGTACGATAAAGATATTGCTTTGTCTATACGTTATGCAGCAGATAATGGTGCAAAAGTAATCAACGGTAGTTTTGGTAAATATTTTGCTCAAAACAGCGAATGGGTATACGATGCAATTAAATATGCAGCTGAAAAAGATGTATTAATTGTAGTAGCAGCTGGTAACGACGCTATGGATCTTAACCCTAAAGGAGAAGAAATTAAACGTTACCCGAACGATCGTATCGAAGGAACTAATACAGAGGTAGCTGATAACTTTTTAGTTGTTGGAGCTTTAAACCCTGCTTTTGGTGAAAAAATGGTAGCTAATTTCTCTAACTTTGGTGATGTTGATGTTGATGTATTTGCACCAGGAGTAAAAATTTATGCAACTACACCTCATGGTAAATACGAGTATTTACAAGGTACTTCAATGGCATCGCCTAACGCAGCAGGTGTTGCAGCTATGATTCGCTCATACTATCCAAGTTTAACAGCAGCACAAGTAAAACAAATCATGAAAGATTCAGGTGTAGCTGTAAACCAACAAGTAATTGTTTCTGGTGATTCTAAAGATAAACGCAACTTCCAAGATATTTCTACTTCAGGAAAATTCGTGAATCTTTACAACGCATTAATAATGGCAGATAAAGTTTCTAAAGAGAAAAAATAAAGTCATAATTATTTTAGTATTTTAGCTGTTCTCTTTCGGGAACAGCTTTTTTCGTTTATTGAATGTAATTTATTTAAACATTCAAATATCAACGTAAAATTTGTCATTCCGTAGAAATCAATTTATTAGAACCAATATCGTATAAAGAATAGAGACTCCGTCGGAGTCAACTATTTGTAACCCCGAATAAAATTCGGGGAATAAAATACAAGAATGTTGCGTTTTGGCACTAATTTTTGTAGCGAACGGAGTGTAGTAAACAAAAATAATGACAAAACGGATTTAATTATACGCTATTAGGATATTACATAATTTAATAACTCTTAAAGAAAAAAAACTATTAACCTGAGTTTGATTATAAAATTGAGATTCATATTTCAATAAATAAATAAGATACGAGCTTTTTGCAGCAAGATATAGCGGGCTATTTCAAGTGAAAAAGGCGAAGTAGATTGCCATTTATTGGAAAGTTTATAAAATCATGATTTTTTTATTTATAATTCTAATAATCAACGTTATGAATCCAAGAGAAGAGTCGAACTCAGGTTATTACTAATTTATAGCAACACTTAAAACCAAAATATGAAAAAGCTTTTACTTTTATTAATCACCACATCAACGGCTGTTTTTGCACAACACAGCAATCCTAATCCAGGATATTGGCAACAACACGCCGATTATAAAATGGATGTAACCATTGATGTTGAAAAATTTCAGTACACCGGTACACAAGAATTGGTTTATACCAACAACTCTAACGACACCTTACATAAAGTGTTTTATCATTTGTATTTTAACGCCTTTCAACCGGGCAGCGAAATGGATGCACGTCTTACCTCTATTTCAGATCCTGATAAGCGTATGGTGAAATCATTCAAAGGTCCAGATGGTATCGAAAAAAAACAAAGTAAAATATCAGAATTAAAACCTAATGAAATCGGTTATTTAAAAGTGAACGACCTTAAGCAAAACGGCGTGCTTTTAAATACAAAAGTAGTGGGTACTATCTTAGAAGTAGATTTAGCGCAACCGATCTTTCCAAAATCACAAACAACTTTTACAATGAATTTTAACGGGCAAGTACCGGTAATGGTGCGTAGAGCTGGACGAAATTCTGAAGAAGGGGTGGCGCTTTCTATGGCGCAATGGTACCCAAAAATGGCGGAATTCGATTTTGAAGGTTGGCATGCCGATCCATATATAGGTCGAGAGTTTCATGGCGTTTGGGCTAATTTTGATGTGAAATTGACATTAGATAAAAACTATACAGTGGGCGGTACGGGCTATTTACAAAATAAAAACGAAATTGGTCACGGATATCAAGATGAAGGAGTAAAGGTGTCGATTCCTAAAAAACAAAAAACACTTACTTGGCATTTCATCGCTCCAAACGTACACGATTTTGCTTGGGGTGCCGACCCTGATTTTATACACGATAAAATAAACGGTCCTAACAACGTAACGTTGCATTTTTTATATAAAAATGATCCGTCGATTATTGAAAATTGGAAAAAATTACAGCCAGAAACGGCAAAGCTGATGGCGTTTTTTAATGAAAGCATTGGCGCGTATCCTTATAAACAATATTCGGTGATTCAAGGTGGCGACGGCGGTATGGAATATGCTATGTGTACCCTAATTACCGGTAAACGAAGTTTGCCAAGTTTAATTGGTGTTACAGCTCACGAATTGGCTCACAAATGGTTTCAACATGTGTTGGCTACCAACGAAAGTAAGTATGGTTGGTTCGATGAAGGTTTTACGTCTTTTATTGCCGACTTTGCCGTAAAAGAAGTGATGGATAAAAAAAATCAGGAAGATGAAAATCCGTTTCAAACCATGTACAACAATTATTTTTATATGGTGAAAATGGGCGGAGAACAACCGCTTTCTACACATTCTGACCGATTTGATGATAATATGAATTATGGTATTTCGGCATACACCAAAGGGGCAGTCTTGGTAACTCAATTGGCGTATGTAATTGGTTGGGACAATACTTTTAAAGCCTTAAAACGCTTTTATAATGATTATAAGTTTTCACACCCAACACCTAACGATTTCAAGCGAAGTGCCGAACGTGTAACAGGAGCTGTATTAGATTGGTATTTGGTTGATTGGACACAAACAACTAATACAATAGATTATGGTATTAAAACGGCTGAAGTTAACGGAGATAGTGCCCAAATTACCTTAGAAAGAATCGGGCGTATGCCTATGCCTATTGATTTAGTTGTGGTCTATGAAGACGAATCGGCTGAAAGTTTTTACATACCAAATACGTTGATGAGATGGAGTAAAGAAAATCC
>JAHAYQ010000019.1 GCA_018384465.1 Myroides sp.
TTAAATAATCTAATAATTATTATTTGTTAGATTATTTTTCTATTAACAATGGGTTTTTTATTAATGGTTTTAGAAATTATAGCTAAGTCTTAGAATAAAAAAAATTATTAATTGATATAAAAAAAACAGGTTACTGTGCGATATTAATTTGTAGATTAACTAAAATTGTGATTTGATAAGGAATTCTAACAGATTTTTATTAATTTTATCCTATTAATTGTTTGATTTAAAAAATACCTATTTTAAATCGCTTAAAAAAGAAAATAATATGAGAAAGATTTTATTAATGGCGTCGCTTTTATTTGCGACCGGTGCTTTTGCACAAGATTACAAAAACTCAATTGGTGTTCGTTTTGGATCAGGTTATTATGACGTGGTGGGTGTTGCCTTTAAAACCTTCATTACGCAACCTGGCGCTTTAGAGTTTGATTTAGGTTTTAGACCTTATTCACATCACCATAGCAAGTGGACAAATGTTTCGATTTCGGGAACGTATCAGCATCATTTTCCTATTGGAAATATCGATGGATTTAAATGGTTTGTTGGAGGTGGACTTGTAATTTCTAACACTTTTTCGGACTATGATTACTATTCTGGAGTAAATGTGGGAATTTATCCAACTGGTGGGGTTGATTATAAATTAAAAAGTGCTCCTTTTGCATTTTCGGTAGATATTCGTCCAACAGTACATATTGCAGAAGCATACGATCACTATAACGGATTCTTTGTGAACGGTGGTATTACCGCACGTTATGTGTTTTAATTTTATAAAATAGTAAATGCCCTAAATTAATTTTAGGGCATTTTACTTTAATAAGCTTATATGAAAAATTTATTATATGTTACTTTAGCATTTATTATTTGTTTTATTTTGGTATATTACTTATCGGCTTATGTGAATGATACTTTGTTAATTATTATAGGTACCACTATACTATCACTTTTGGCCTATTTTTTTAGAAAATGGGAAGAATATTCACTAAATAAAAATAAAAAAACCGATTGAATTTTAAACTCAATCGGTTATTGTTTTTAAAAGAATCCGCCAGAACTTTGAACTTCGTTCTTATCGCGGTTTTTACGTTGTAAGGCTCGGTTTTTACCACTGCCAAACATATATTGAAATCCAACAAATAACGATTGACTTTCCCAAGTAAACGTACCTGTTTGTGGGTAAGGCGCATCACCTACAAAACTAGCTTTCATGGTGTTGAAAACATCGTTAAAACGTAAACTTAAATTAGCGTTGTTATCCCAAAAACTATAACGTACACCAGCATCTATTTTATACATAGCTTTCATAGTTGCGTTAATATCTTTTGCGTCGCCACGATAAAAGCCAAATAAAGAAGCACGTAATTGGTTGGTTATTTTAAAGTTGTTGTTCATGCGGGCGTTAAATACCCCATTATCTATTTCACGGTGTTGTAATTCCCCTTCATTAGTATCGGGGTTTAAAACGGTAACAATTCCACGTTGGTTTCTAAAGTAATATTCCACACTTGGTTGAACATCCCACCATTTAGTAAGTTTATAATTAGCCGAAAGTTCCGCTCCGTATGCGGTAGACTCTTCAAAATTACCATAACTCATCACCATTTTCTTTTCAGCAATCGCTTCTGGAGACGAAGTGTCTAAATAAAATGTACGCTCAATAGGATCGTTAATCATTCGGTAATACGCCCCCAAAGTAGCGCTACCCTTTACACCAAAAACTTTAGTATAGTTAAATTCAACAGAATTAGTAAACTGTGGCTTTAACTCTGGATTTCCAATTTGAACAACGCGTGGTGTACTGTAGTCACGAATAGGTCTGGTTTGCCAAACATTTGGTCGATCTACTCTACGGCTAACACTCATTTGTAAAAAATCGTTTTGTGTAGGCGAATAGCTTAAGAAAGCCGATGGATATACAGTTAAATAATCGTCATTAAAATCGGCAGGTTCTGTTCCAATAATATAGTTAGCTTCTACATTATATTTTTCTAAACGCGCACCTAATTGGTACCCCCATTTACCAAATTTTGAACCAAAAGTAGCATAAGCTGATGCAATATCTACTTGATAATCAAAACTGGCGGCATTGCCTAAAGAATTGGTTGTAGTGTAGGTGTTATCGATATTAGTTGATCGATATTCAGCACCAACCTCTAATTTGGCTTTTTCATTGAACGGATGCACGTAATCTACGTTAGCCTGAACCGCTTCAACTGTATTGTCGCTATAATCCGTGTACGGATTGGTACTTTGGTTTAAAATATCAAAATTTCCACCCTGATCGTTGTTGGTCTTGCTGTAATTTACTTCAAAATCTAACGTTTGTCCGGCTGTAGCGAACAATTTTTTATAAGCGGCATTGTATATTTGTGATTGATTAGATCCTTCATATTGGTCGGTTTGTAAAAACAATGGATTGTTAGGATAAGAAATCGTATTGCCCACCGTACCAATTCCGTCAGCGTATGTTTGGTTGGTGTAAAACGAAAACGTGTTTTTATCGTTAGCATAGACATCAAATCCTACCTTAAAAGTGTGCGTTTTGTTGTCGTTCACTATATCAAAAAGTTGCTCACTCATATCATCTAACTGTGTCATTACCCCATTGTTAAATGTTTTTTGATCAGAATAATTGTAGTTCCCGAAAAAGTTCACTTTCCCTTTGCGGTAATTCAAATCGATACCTTGGTTAAATTTAGGAACCTTTGCAAACGTGATGTTTCCGTTGTAGCTTCCGTTAAAACCATCTTGCATATTCTTCTTCAAAACAAAATTAATCATGCCCGACATGCCTTCCGGATTGTATTTTGCCGATGGATTGGTAATTAATTCAATTTTATCGATTGAATTAGACGGAATTTGTTTCAACAAAGTTTTAGGATCTAAATGCGTAGGTTTTCCATCGATCAATACACGAACATTTTGATTGCCTCGCATAGAAATATTTCCATCTTGATCTACATTTACTGAAGGGATGTTGCTCATGATATCCGAAGCCGATGCGCCGGCGGTAGATAAATCTTTTCCTACACGGATCACTTTTCGGTCAACCAATTGTTCCATGGTACTACGCTCAGCATCAATAACAATGGTTTCTAAAATTTCTTCATCAGTTTCTAACGCAATTGTTCCTAAATCAGCCAGTTTGTTGTCGGTTAAATTTACAGTGTGGGTGTAGGTTTTAAAACCTATATATTCCACAGAAACTTCAACAGCAGTATTTGGTAAATTATTAATGGTAAACGTTCCGTCTTCGTCGGTTAAATCACCAGAAATAATTTGTCCGTTTGCCGAAACAGCAACCGATACAAAACCTATGGGTAATGCGCTGGTTTTTTCGGTAATTTTTCCTTTAATGGTTCCGTTGCCTTTGGCAGATTGCTGTGCCCAAGTAGCAGTAGAAGCTGCAAGGATAAAAGCTAAGGTTAAAAATGTTCTTTTCATTATTGTTGTTTTGTATGAGCCAAGGTGTGTGTCACCTAAATTATTGTTTATGAATTAGTGTTAGCGTTCGTAGATTTGTTACATTAAAACCTAAAGAAATTTTACCCTAATTTTTTATACGTTTTAAGCAGTTAAAAGTTTTATCTTTGCACATTAATTAAAAATTTAAGAAGATGTCTTTACAACAAATTTTAACGCCGTATATACAGCAGGCAGTTCAGCAGTTATTCGATTTAGCAATTGATAAAGTGGAATTTCAGGCAACGCGACGCGATTTTGAAGGAGACATCACCATGGTTGTTTTTCCATTAGTAAAACAGCTAAAGGGCAATCCAGTAGAAATTGGTACAAAAATCGGTACCTATTTGACAGAAAATGTAAGTTTAGTTGCGAAGTTTAATGTAGTACAAGGATTTTTGAACATTGTTATTGATGATTCTTATTATGCGCAGTTTTTCTCTGAAATGTATCCAAATACGACCTTTGGTTTTGTAACACCACAAGAGAACGATCCTGCGGTAATGGTTGAATATTCTTCGCCAAACACCAACAAGCCATTGCATTTAGGTCATATCCGAAACAATTTATTGGGCTATTCGGTAGCCGAAATTTTAAAAGCAGCCGGAAACAAAGTATATAAAACACAGATCATTAACGATCGGGGAATTCATATCTGTAAATCGATGTTGGCTTGGCAAAAGTTCGGAAACGGACAAACACCAGAATCAACCGGATTAAAAGGGGATAAATTAGTTGGTAATTTTTATGTAGCGTTCGATAAAGCTTACAAAAACGAAATCAACACCTTGAAAGAGCAGGGTATGAGCGAAGAGGATGCTAAAAAACAAGCACCGTTAATGTTAGAAGCTCAGGAAATGCTTCGTAAATGGGAGGCCGGCGATGAAGAAGTAGTATTGCTTTGGAAAACCATGAACCAATGGGTTTACGACGGATTTGCTGTGTCGTACAAAAATTTAGGAGTTGATTTTGATAGTTATTATTATGAAAGCAACACGTATTTGTTGGGAAAAGATGTGGTAGAAGATGGTTTGGCAAAAGGTGTTTTTTACAAGAAAGAAGATGGGTCGGTTTGGATTGATTTAACCAATGAAGGTTTAGATGAAAAATTAGTATTGCGTGCCGACGGGACATCGGTGTATATCACTCAAGATATTGGTACCGCCATTCAGCGTGTAAAAGATTTCCCTGATGTTGGTGGAATGGTTTACACCGTTGGTAACGAACAAGATTACCACTTTAAAGTATTGTTTTTAATTTTAAAGAAATTAGGATTTACTTGGGCAGATCATTTATTCCATTTATCGTATGGAATGGTTGATTTACCTTCAGGAAAAATGAAATCTCGTGAAGGAACAGTGGTTGATGCCGATGATTTAATGGCTGATATGACCACAACAGCTCGTGAAATTTCGGAAGAATTAGGGAAATTAGAAGGCTTGTCAATCGAAGAAAAAGACAATTTGTATCACACCATTGGTTTAGGAGCCTTGAAATATTATATTTTAAAGGTAGACCCTAAAAAACGTATTTTGTTTGA